>CAZPJO010000498.1:0-2079 GCA_964586895.1 uncultured Roseicyclus sp. | reverse complement strand
CCATGAAGGCAATCTCGGAGGGGCCCCATTCCATGATCTGGTCAAAGTGGAACACGCCGTTCTCGTGCAGCAGGCCTTCCAGCTTGGGACCAACGCCGGAGATCTTCTTGAGATCGTCGGGCTGACCGCCGCGCGCCTCGGTCAGGAGGTTCGCGGGGCGCGTGCCCTCGCTCGCGGCGGCTTCGGGTGCCGGAGCGGCGGCGGCCTTGGCGGCTTTCGACTTCGGCGCGGCCTTTTCCGCCTTGGGCGCATCGGCCTTGGAAGCGTCGGCTTTCTTGGCCTTCTTTACGGGCTTCGCTGCCGCAGCGGCGGCGACGGCCACACCTGCGACGGAGCCTGCACCGATTGCGGCCTTCACACCGGTCTTGTCACCGCCCTTGGCAAGCACTTCGGTGATCTCGATCAGCGTGAGCTGCTGGCGATGCCCCTTCTTGCGCTTGGACGAATGCTTCCGGCGGCGCTTCACGAAGTGGATGAGCTTTTCGCCCTTCACCTGATCAACCACGGTGGCCTGAACGGCGGCCCCTTCGACCAGCGGCGCGCCGACGGTGGCAGTGTCGCCACCCAGCATCAGAATTTCGTTGAACTGGACCGTTTCACCGGCCTCTGCTGCAAGCTTTTCCACGCGGAGTTTGTCACCCGCCTGTACTTTATACTGCTTGCCGCCTGTCTTCATGACAGCGAACATTGGCTTTTCCTTCATATCCCGCGTCGGATGGCCCTGCATGATCGCAGCGTTGTGGGGCATTCGCCCGCCTTGGACAGCGCGCCCTTTCTCAGGGCGTTCGTTGCGGTGCCCCCGGATCAAACCGGCATCAGGCAACCATGAAAATTTCCAACCCTGCACAAAAGCCTGCGGGGATGGAGGCCGCTATGTGCTGTAGCGAGGGCCTTATGTCAAGCCATATCCGGTAGCGTTTTGATGGGGTTTTTCCGCAGATCTTCGCGCGCGGCCGGGGCCGTTCGAGCCCTAGATGTCCTGGCCTGCGATATAGCTGGCCGCAGCATAGCCCATCTCATAGCTGAGCGCGCCGATCATATCGTCGAACGCCACAAACAGCGCCGAGATCATCGCCTGTCCCGCATCGGTCAGCGAATGCTCGACATAGGCTTGCAGGTCCGCGTTTTCGACCCCGGAATAGGCCGTGTATTGAAACGAGAACAGCCATTCGACCGTGTCCTGCCGGATCGTCGGCTCCTGCGCCCAGACGTCATCGAGCATGAAATCCTCGCCCATGTCGTCGTCAAACGCGCCGCCATCCACCAAGCCGCGGAAAAACGCGAACCGCGCGTTCATGGCACCCGACACATTGCGATCGATCAGGTCGTTGACCTCGTTGAATTCCAACAGCGTCTCAAGGCGCGCGTCCTGGGCCTCCATCGCGCTGACCAAGGCGGCACTTCCCTCATCGAGCGCACTTTCTTCGAGAAACGCGCGGCGTGCGGCGATTTCGCCCTGGATCAGCCTTCGTCCGACCGGCGATTGCATGAACGAGGTCACGACCGCGATGTGATCGGCACTCAGGGCGTCGCGCGGAAAACTGTCTTCGAACAGGCTGACCATCCGGTCATGGCTGTAGAAGGCCGCAATCTCGCGCTGCCAACTTGCGCCGCCCTCGCCGGGAAACATTCCCGCCTCCAACGCTTCGGCGCCCTGCAAGTGCTCCTGCGCCATGATGCCGAGCACTTCATAAAGCCCCATCGCATCGAACATCGTGTAAAGCGCGGGCGCTTCGGTGACGAAAACGCTGCCCGGTGCGGTGACTGATGCGGTCGCGGCCGTTTGCGCCTGCACGGGCATTGCAAGCGGTGCGCAGAGCGTGAGCGCGATCAGGGTTGCACGGATCATGAGATCTCCGATGTGGTTCGTTCGACCGGGGTTCGGCCCGCGCGCGCCATGGTATCGGGTACGCGGGCACGATCCTGCAAGAATTCTGCCAAAGGTCAAACCGGTTTTCGAACCAAGGGGCCTTGCGCGGCCCCCCGCTTGCCGTTATCCCGCCGCCCACGGACGACGTCCTGAACCGCGGAGAGGTGCCGGAGTGGTCGAACGGGGCGGTCTCGAAAACCGTTGTGGGT
>CAZPJO010000497.1:0-2083 GCA_964586895.1 uncultured Roseicyclus sp. | reverse complement strand
GATCAGGCCCTTGGGGTCATTCGCATCGCTCTCACGCATCGCCACCATCCTCTTGCGGCAACGCTGCGCTGCCGATGATGTCGTTGATCCTAGTCGCGGCCTTTGCGCGAAACGTGTCAAGCTGCGTCACCAAATCGTCCGGCTCCGTCATTTCCAGGCTGCGCAAAAGGAACGCCGTGCCCCCCGCGCCACACGCCTCGGGGCTCAGCGGCTTGTCCGTCAACAATCGCCCCCCCTGCTGCAAGGCGGAAAACAGCGCTTGGGCGGCCAGCAAATCCGCCGCCGCATCGGCCGTCAGATGGCCCGCATCATGCGCGGCGCGCAATTGCGCATCCACCCGGCGCGCGGCACTCCCCGATGCAAGGGCGAGCGCCTGTGCGCAGAGCGCGATATCCTGCAACCCGCCCGGACCGTCGCGCACCGCCCATGTGCTGCCCGCGCGCCCCGCCTTGGCCAGCCGCGCGCGCATCTCGGCCGCATCGCGCAGCACAACCGCAAGATCACCGGCCCGCGCCGCGATCACCGCGCAACGCACGCCTTCCACATCCCGCGAAAGGCTCGCATCGCCTGCCACGACACGCGCACGCGTCAGGGCCATATGCTCCCAGGTCCAGGCCTCTTCTCTCTGATACCGCTCGAACGCCGACAAGGCCGTCGCCACCGGCCCCTGCCCGCCCGAAGGCCGCAGGCGCATATCGACATCGTAAAGCTTGCCCTCCCCCGTCGGCGCGCTCAGCGCGGTGATCATCGCCTTCGTGGCCTTGGCAAACCAGCCGCGCGGATCCAGCGGGCGCGGGCCATCGGTCATGTCCACGTCGCCCGCATCGAAAATCACGATCAGGTCGAGATCCGATCCCGCCGTCATCGACGTGGTCCCGAGGCTTCCCATGGCAAGGATCGCACCGCCGCGCCCCGGCGCGGGCCCGTGTCGGCGCGCGATCTCGGCGCAGACGCAGGGCCACAGGCACGCGATCACCGCCTCCGCCACGTCGGAATATTGCTGCGCCGCATCGTCGGCCCCGATCAGGCCACGCAACATGTGCACGCCAACCCGGAAATGCCATTCCTTCTGCCACCGCCGCGCGGTGTTGAGCTGCGCCTCGTAATCCAGCGGCGTCAACGCATCCCCCAAATCCCGGCCAAGCGCCTCCACACCGGGCCAGGGCGCAAAGAATTGCCCATCCAGAACCGCGTCCAGAACCCGCGAATTGCGCGACAGATACGTGGCCAGCCCCGGCGCGGTGGCGCAGATATCGGCCAGCAGATCCACAAGGCTCGGGTTCGCCTCGAACAGGGAAAACAACTGCACCCCGGCGGGCAGGCCGCGCAGGAAGCCGTCGAAATTGGCCAACGCCTCTTCGGGGCGGTCCGCGGCGGCAAAACGCGCCAGAAGATCGGGCTTGAGACGCTCGAAGATCCCCTGCCCCCGCTCCGATCGCAACGCGGGATAGCCCGGCCAGCGCGCGACGATATCCTGCGCCGCATCGCTCAGGGTCGGTGCCGCCGCCTTGCCCGCCTTGGTCTCGTAAAGATCGCCGGTGATCTCATCGACGGCGGCCAACCGCTCGGCCAATGCATCGCGGTAACGCGCCGTGTCCGCCTCACCGCTCAGCCGCGCCAACCGGTCAAAGCCCTCGCCCGATTTCGGCAGGCAATGGGTTTGCGCATCGTCGATCATCTGCAACCGATGCTCGACCTCGCGCAGCGCGCCGTAATGATCGGCCAGCGTTCCCGCGACATCGCGCGTGATCCAATCGGCCCGCGCAAGCGCCTGCAACGCCTTGACCGTGCGCGGCTGACGCAAGCTTGGGTCGCGCCCGCCCGCCACAAGCTGCCGGGTCTGTGCGAAAAACTCGATCTCGCGAATGCCGCCCGCGCCCAGTTTGACGTTGCGCCCTTCAAGCGCCTGTCCGTGCAGGCCCTTGTGATCGCGAATGCGCTGGCGCATGTCCATCGTCTCGGCCACCGTCGCGAAATCAAGGTGCTTGCGCCACACAAACGGCGTCAGCGTCTCAAGAAACCGCGCCCCCGCCGCCACATCGCCCGCCGCCGCGCGCGCCTTGATATAGGCCGAGCGCTCCCA
>CAZPJO010000496.1:0-2085 GCA_964586895.1 uncultured Roseicyclus sp. | reverse complement strand
CTGCTTGATTGTGGCGCTCGCATCCGTGGTCAGCGTGTTGGTCATCGTCTGCACGCTGATCGGGGCGTCGCCACCGACGGGGACGTTGCCCACCATGATCTGACGCGAGGTGCGCCGGTCGATATTGCGCCAGGGGCGGATGGGATTGTGTGACATCTGAGGCGGCCCTTTTACGGTCTTGGGGGCAAGATAGACATGTCAGTCGGGCTGGACAATGCGGCGCGTGCGACTTGGCCATGCAGAGGCGATGTTTGCAGAAGGTGCGCGCGACGGCCGGTGGACGGGCATAGCCCCGGCCAGGTCGCAGCTTTGATCAGGGGCGCGGGATCGGGCGCTCGGTTCCGGCATCGGGGGTCTGCACCACGACCGGCAAAGTGTTGCTGGCCAGGATCGCGGCGGCCACATCGGCGGGGATCTCCGGAAACAGGGTCAGGCCCGTCTCAAGCTGGCCCGCGTTGACCGCGCCCGTCGGATCGTAGACCACCGTCTGCTGTTGGTCCGGCACCTCCACCGGCGCGGCCGGGATGGCGGCGGCATCAAGCACCAGCGACGCGATTTCCGTCAGGTCCGGGTCCGCCCCGGTGTCGGCGATGGAATAGGCCTGGGTCAGCGCATCGGCGGTCAATTCCACGTCCCGCACAATGGATGCGCCCACGCCCGCAGGCCCAAGCGCCACGCCGTTGCCCGCAAAGTAAAGCGACCCCGCATTGCCGGACCGCAGCATCGGCACACTGTCCCCTTCGGGCACGACAAAGCTGTCGCCCGCGTTCAGCGTCGCCTCATAGATCGTGTCGCCCGCCGGTGACGTCACCCGAACCCAGGTCGGGCGCGTGGCGAAGATCATCACCTGATCAACGGCCTGCGTGACCTGCACGGTCGCGGCGGCGGCGGGGGCGGTTGGCCCATCCGGCGCGGTGCGCGGCGCGGCGTCGGCAAGCGTGCCGACCTCGTTGGGGTCGACCGTGCCGATCGCGCTGTCACGCGGTGTCAGGACCGGCGCTTCAAGCGCTTGCGGGCGATAGATGCGGTCTGCGTCTTCCGGGCCCGGCACCGCGATGTCGAACCCTTGCGCCACGTCGAACGCCCCGTCCGAGGCCCCGGCGAGCGGGTCAAGCTGCGCCAACGGCGCCGAGGGCGCTTCGTCGATGGGCGCGATGTTGAGGCGTTGAATGTCGTGCAGGATCGCCCATGCGCCGTAGCCGATGCCACAGGTCAGCAGGACCAGAACCGCGATGGAGCCAAGCGCGCCGGGTTCGATCCGCGACAGGAAACTGTCGTTGGTGGGCGCGTAAGAAATACGGGTCGAGGACATGACCTCGTTCGGGTCCATCCGGCGCGGGGCCTCGCCGACCGTGCGCTTGACCTGACCGGCCTGCCCTGCGGCACCGCCATGGATGCCGCGAAAGCCGGTGCCTTCGCAAAACCGGCGAAAGGTCCATTCCGGGTCGATCGACAAATAGCGCGCATAGGACCGCACATAGCCCGCGATGAAGCCGGGCGATTGAAACGCGCCGACATCGCCGTTTTCGATGGCCGCGATGTAAGTGGCGCGGATGCGCAGTTCGCGTTCCACGTCGAGAAGCGACTTGCCAAGCGTCGCCCGCTCGCCACGCAACAGATCGCCAAGCGGCAAATCGTTTAGGTCATATCCGTCAAAGGCGGGGGGCGGTGCAGGCGGGGCTGACGGATCGGCAGGATGCGACAAACCGGTCGCGTCCTGCGCGTCCGATGGTCCATCGCCCCGATACTGATCGTTGTCATGGCCCATGCGGCCTGCCCCGATTCTATGGGACCAACCACCACTTGTCGTGGTTTGCTGCCCGATTGTCCCAACATGTTACCCCAAGACGGATGATTCCAAAAGGATCTCCGCCGACTTTTGCCACCGTTACCATGGCGCCGCCCATCGATGCACCCCGCAACAGAGGGCAACAAAGTGTTTCGGCGCGTTTCAGCGCATTATTTTGCAGCAAATTCCTGCGGGTGGCGCACCCTGCGCCCAATTGGCGCGGAGGCGGGTTTTTTTGGAGGGGGCGCGCGCCTACCCGGCCAATTCCTGACGGTTGAGGGCACAATGCGACCACA
>CAZPJO010000495.1:0-2085 GCA_964586895.1 uncultured Roseicyclus sp. | reverse complement strand
GGCTCGGAGAGGTCAGCCGCATTGGTGAAGTGATCCTCAACCCCTTCCTCGGGCCGCGCCTGAAATCCGGGGTCGTGACGACCGACCTGCCGATGATCCACGACAAACCCATCGACTTCGGCCTGCAACGTTTCTGCGAGGCGTGCAAGAAATGCGCCCGGGAATGCCCGTCGGGTGCCATCACGGCGGGACCGAAATTGATGTTCAATGGCTATGAAATCTGGAAATCTGATAGCCAGAAATGCGCCACCTACCGGATCAGCACCGAAGGCGGCGCGATGTGCGGGCGTTGCATGAAGACATGCCCGTGGAACCTTGAAGGTGTCTTGGGGGATGCGGTGTTCCGCTGGACGGCGATGAAGGTGCCGGGTTCTGCGCCTGCATTGGCCAAGCTGGATGACCTGTTGAATCGCGGCGATCTGAACCCGGTCAAGAAATGGTGGTGGGATCTGGAGATCGAGGAAGACGGCGGTTATCGGCCCACGAAAAAGCCGGTCAACGCGCGTGGCCTGCAAAAGGATCTGGACCTGCGCTACGAAGATCAGACCCTTGCCGTCTATCCCGCGCCGCTTGTCCCACACCCTTATCCCTATCCTTACACGATGGATCGCGAGGCAGGGATCGAGGCCTATCAAGCAATGATAACGGCCGATGAATACAAAGCCCGGCTCGCGCGCGGCGAAGACCCGGCGCACAAGGCACGCGACTATGACGAAAGCCCGGTGCTGCGCGTTCAGATCACCAAGGCCGAGCAATCCGCACGTGACATAACGATCTACGAATTCACCAGCCTTGACGGCGCGGAGCTACCGACGTGGGAGGCGGGCGCGCATCTTGATATTGTCGTGGCCCCGGAATTCCTGCGGCAATACTCGATGTCGGGCGATCCCGCCGATCGCTCGAAATATCAGATCGGCGTTTTGCGCGAGGCGCACGGTCGCGGTGGCTCTGCCCTGTTGCACCGCATCTTCAACGAGGGCCGCAAGATCTTTATCTCCAAGCCGATCAATCACTTCCCCCTGCATGAGGATGCGCCGGTAAGCTACCTCATGGGCGGGGGCATCGGGATCACCCCGATGATCGCGATGGCCCATCGGCTGCACGCTTTGGGCAAGCCGTTCACGATGCATTATTCGGGCCGCAGCCGGGATCTGATGGGATATCTGGACGCGCTGGCGGAGGTGCCCTGGCGCGACCGGGTGCGCTTGCATGTCTCGGCGGAAGGATCACGCGCGGATCTGGCGCAGATCCTGCGGTATCGCGAGGGCGCGCATGTCTATACCTGCGGGGCCGAACCTTACATGACGGCCGTCATGGATAGCGCCAAGGCCGCGGGATTTCCGGAAGAAAACCGGCATCTGGAGTATTTTTCGGTGCCGGACGCGCCCGAGTACGAAAACCATGCCTTCCGGGTCAAGCTTATGAAATCCGGCCGTGAATTCGTCGTGCCGAAGGATAAGACCGTCGCCGATATGCTGATCGAACACGGCATTCCCGTCGATCTGAAATGCTCCGACGGGATCTGCGGTGTGTGCAAATGCGGCGTTGTCTCGGGCGAGGTGGAGCATCGCGACTTTGTCTTGTCCAAGGCGCAGCGCGAGACCACGATGATCACCTGCCAATCCCGCGCCAAGTTGGCCGATGGTTTGATCGAATTGGACCTATGAGCCTGCGCGCAGGGTGCGGATGGTCTGACGCCGGAGAAGCGGCGTGTTACGTAAAGGAAATGGTCGATGAAATCGCGCACAAAGGTGGTCGTTATCGGCGGCGGGATCGCTGGGTGTTCCACGCTCTATCACCTGACGCAGGAAGGGTGGTCGGACGTCGTCCTGATTGAACGCGATGAACTTACGTCTGGCACCACCTGGCATTCCGCCGCGCAGGTCACGAATTTCGGGATGAACCAGACGATGGTGGGGCTGAAAAGCCATTCCATCGCGCTTTACAAAAACCTCCGCGACGACCCCGAATACCCGGTCGGCTATCACCACGGGGACGGTGGCTTCCGGCTGGCCAACACCGTGGCGCAGATGCAGGGCTACCGCCATTTTGCCTCCATGGCGCGTGGAATGGGCGTGGTATTTG
>CAZPJO010000494.1:0-2091 GCA_964586895.1 uncultured Roseicyclus sp. | reverse complement strand
CCCGGCGTCCTCACCCTCGCCCAAGCTGCCAAAACCGCCCGCATGGGCTTCAACATCGACGCAGAAGAGGCCGACCGCCTCGACCTGTCGCTTGACGTGATCCAAGCGGTCCTTTCCGATCCCTCGCTCGCCGGGTGGGATGGCTTCGGCGTGGTGGTGCAGGCCTACGGCAAACGCGCGGCACCCGTGATCGACTGGCTCTACGCCCTGGCTCAAACCCATGACCGCAAGATCATGGTCCGCCTCGTGAAAGGCGCCTATTGGGATTCTGAGATCAAACGCGCCCAGGTCGCGGGCCTGCCCGATTTTCCCGTCTTCACCGACAAGGCGGCAACGGACATTAGCTACCTGTGCTGCGCGCGGCAGCTTCTCGACAAAACCGACCGCCTTTACCCGCAATTCGCCACCCACAACGCCCATACCGTCGCCGCCGTTCTGGAAATGGCCGACGATCCGCAAGCCTTCGAATTCCAACGCCTGCACGGCATGGGCGAGGCGCTCCATGATCAGGTGCACCGCACCAATGCCACCCGCTGCCGCATCTACGCCCCCGTCGGCGCGCATCGCGATCTGCTCGCCTATCTGGTCCGCCGCCTGCTGGAAAACGGCGCGAATTCGTCTTTCGTACACCGCATCATGGACGAAGACGTGCCGCCCGAGGCCGTCGCCGCCGATCCGTTCGACACGCTGTCCGGGCCCGCCACCGACGTCACAAAACCACGCGCCCTCTACGCCCCCGAACGCCCTAATTCGCAAGGCTTCGACCTCACCGATCCCGCCGCTCTGGCCCGGATCGAAACGGCCCGCGCGGCCTTCGCCGACACGCGCTGGACGGCGGGCACCGGCTCTGGCCCGACGCTTGATATCCTGAACCCCGCCGATCCCTCCGACATCGTCGGTCACGTCCGGCTCAGCACCCGCGACGACGTCGCGCGTGCCCTCGATCTGGCCACGCCATGGACCGCCCCCGACCGGGCTTCGACCCTCAACATTGCCGCCGATCTCTTTGAGGCCAACGCCCCCGAATTGTTCGCGATCCTCGCGCGCGAGGCCGGAAAAACCCTCTCCGATGCCGAGGCAGAGCTGCGCGAAGCCGTTGATTTTCTGCGCTATTACGCGGCCCGCGTAACTGAGCTGACCGATCCGCCCCTGGGCCGTGTGACCTGCATAAGCCCATGGAATTTCCCGCTCGCCATTTTCACCGGACAGATCGCAGCCGCCCTCGCGGCGGGCAATGCCGTCCTGGCCAAACCGGCGGAATCCACCCCCCTGATCGCGGCGCGCGCGGTTGCCCTTCTGCACGACGCGGGCGTCCCGCAGACCACGCTGCACCTGCTGCCCGGCGAAGGCGCGGAGGTTGGCGCTGCCCTCACCTGCGCGCCGCAAATCGACGGTGTCACCTTCACCGGCTCCACCGCCACAGCCCTGAAAATCAACCGCGTCATGGCCCAACATCTTGCACCCTCCGCCCCCCTGATCGCCGAAACCGGCGGCCTCAACGCGATGATCGTCGACAGCACCGCCTTGCCCGAACAGGCGGTCAAGGATGTGGTGCAATCCGCCTTCCAATCCGCCGGGCAACGCTGCTCCGCGCTGCGCTGCCTTTACCTGCAAGAAGACATCGCCACCCCCTTCCTGACCGCGCTTTTTGGTGCGATGGATGAGCTTTCGCTTGGCCAACCCTGGGACATCGCCACCGATATCGGCCCCGTCATCGACGC
This sequence comes from uncultured Roseicyclus sp., assembly GCA_964586895.1. Classification (GTDB taxonomy): domain Bacteria; phylum Pseudomonadota; class Alphaproteobacteria; order Rhodobacterales; family Rhodobacteraceae; genus Gymnodinialimonas. The sequence goes on along the minus strand of CAZPJO010000494.1, from coordinate 370 downwards.
CACCGCCAAGGCAAGGATCGAGGCCCATATCGCGCAGGCCCGCGCCGAGGGCCGTCTGCTCAAGCAATGCGATACTCCGGGGCAGGGGACCTTCGTGGCCCCCACCGCGATCCGCGTGGCATCCATCACGGATCTTGCAGAAGAAGTCTTCGGCCCCGTCCTGCATATCGCGGAATTCAAGGCCCGCGACCTCGACCGCGTGATCGAACAGATCAACACCACCGGCTATGGCCTGACCTTCGGGATGCATTCGCGCATCGACGACCGCATCGCGGATCTGACGGGGCGGATCAACGCCGGAAACCTCTACGTCAATCGCAACCAGATCGGGGCCATCGTAGGCTCCCAACCCTTCGGCGGGCAGGGCCTG
>CAZPJO010000493.1:0-2091 GCA_964586895.1 uncultured Roseicyclus sp. | reverse complement strand
CCATGGCGGCCGCCTACGAGATCGCGCAATTGCGCGGCACGGCGTTGCACCCGTCCGACCTCCTCTGGCGCGCCACCGCTGGCTCGGCGCAGGCGCTGCGGCTCGACGACAAGATCGGCAGCCTCAAGCCCGGGATCGAGGCCGATCTGTGCGTCCTCGACCTCGCCTCCACCCCCGCCATCGCCCAACGCGCCGGGCGCGCGAATGACATCTGGGAAGCTCTCTTCCCCACCATCATGATGGGCGACGACCGCGCCGTGGCGCAGGTCTATGTCGCGGGCAATCCGGTTGCGAAGCCGAACTCACCGGCCAAATCGCGCTGAATAGCCCGGCCTGCCCCGCCGTGCGGCGTCGCGTCGCCGCACCGCAACGCAGGCCATCTTTGTTCCATGAAAATGCAAATCCTCACCCCGCAATCCGTGCGAGCTCAGCCATAGGGCGATGGGGCGGTCACACGCGCAGGATTGTTCCCTGCGCGGCGCAACACAGGTGTTCGCCGCAGAAGATCTCGGCCCGCACAAGCGCCTGGCGTTTGGTCACGCCGATGGTCTTGCCATTGGCGATCAGGCCGTTGCCCTTGGCGGGGCGGATGAAGTTGATCTTGAATTCCGAGGTGATCGCATCCGATCCCATCGCCAACCCACCCGCGAAGGCGAGGGCGAGATCGGCCATCGTGCTCAGGACGCCACCATGGGTGATGCCGTGTTGTTGCAGGTGATGGGGCGCGAGGTCGAGCGCCATGACGACGCCGTCGGGCGAGGCCTCCAAAAGGTCCGCGCCCAAAAGCTGCGTGAAGGGCTGCGCGTCGAAGAGTTTGCAGGCGAAATCGAGATGGTCCATGGCCAAAGCCTGCGCCATGGCGCGGGGCCTGCCCAAGCGAAACGTGGCGTCACAGACGGTCGAGCGCGGGCGGGCGTCTCACGTTGATCATTCAAAAATGAATAGCAAAGCGCGGTTTGAGGTGTCGAACTATTCAAAAATGAATGAGCAACGCGCACTGACCCGTTCAGACAGCCGCCTCCACCGCGCCCACGATATCGTCCACGACCTGTTTCATCAGCCCCTCATCCTCGGCCTCGGCCATGACCCGGATCAACGGCTCGGTCCCGGATTTGCGGATCAAAAGCCGCCCCGTCCCGTTCAGCCGCGCCTCGCCCTCGGCAATCGCCTGCTTGACGGCGGCCGCCTCCAGCGGGGTCGCGCCCGCGCCATAGCGCACGTTCCTGAGAAGCTGCGGCACCGTTTCGAAATTCCGGCTCAGCGCGCTGGCGGGTTTGCCGGTGCGCACCATCTCGGCCAGGAATTGCAGCCCCGCCACCAAGCCATCACCGGTCGTGGCATAATCCGTCATCACGATATGGCCCGATTGCTCGCCACCAAGGTTCAACCCATGGGCGCGCATCGCCTCGACCACGTAGCGATCGCCGACGGCGGTGCGGTGCAAGGTGATCGCGCGATCCGCAAGGAACCGCTCCAACCCAAGGTTCGACATGACGGTCGCGGCCAGCGTGCCGCCCTTCAGCCGCCCTTCTTCCGCCCACCGGTTCGCAAACAGCGCCATGATCTGATCGCCGTCGGTCACGGCCCCCGTCTCATCAATCAGGATCACACGATCCGCGTCGCCATCCAGGCAAATGCCCACATGCGCGCCGGTCTCGCGGATCATCGCGGCCGCCGCCTCGGGCTTGGTCGAGCCACAATCGAGGTTGATGTTGTAGCCATCGGGCGAGACGCCCATCGCGATGACCTCGGCCCCCAATTCCCACAACACTTCCGGGGCCGCCTTGTAGGCCGCGCCATTGGCGCAATCCACGACGACCTTCAAACCGTCGAGGCGCAATTCCTGCGGAAAGGTGGATTTCACCCGTTCCAGATAGCGAAACCGCCCGTCATCAATGCGTTTTGCGCGCCCGATATTCTGCGCCTGCGCCGGTTCGATTTCGCCCAGGGCGATCTCTTCGATCTCACGCTCGGCGGCATCGTCAAGCTTGAAGCCGTCGGGGCCGAACAGCTTGATCCCGTTATTATCCAATGATTTGTGGATGTCCGAGATCATCACGCCCACATCGGCGCGCAACGACGGGGTCAGCA
>CAZPJO010000492.1:0-2091 GCA_964586895.1 uncultured Roseicyclus sp. | reverse complement strand
GGGCTGATCCGCAACTTCCGCGACGAGATCGAGGACCGCAACAAGGTGCGCCGCGACGGCACCGTGCAGGTGGCGGCAGAATGAGGGCGCTTGCAGCAATTGTCGCGCTTGCGTTGGCGGGATGTGTGGCACAGCCCACCGGTGTACAAGCGCAGTTCGAGGCGTTTGCGGGCAATGCCGCCACCGCCGAGATCATGGCCGACATCTGCCCGCAGTACCGAACGCGCAGCTCCATCGAAGCGATGACCGAGCAGTGGGTTGATGTGATGCTTGCAGCGGGCCACACCGAATTGGACGTGTTGCAGGCGGTGCAAAACACGGATGAAGATGGCGTGATCGACGCCGTCATAGCGCGGATGGTTCGGGAGGGTGTCACGCCCGGCGACACGGCCGCGCTCTGCGCCTATGCTGATCGTGAAGTCGCCTCCGCAAGCCCGATCGGGCGGCTGCTGCGATAGGGGGCTGCGCCATGTGTTACGGACATGTCGATGCAAAGGTGCTGGAACGCGAAGTTCAGGACCGGGTGCGCGCGGCGCAGGTCGCGCCCGTTGATCCCGTGCCAGAGGGTCTGCCGCCGGAATTGAGGGGCGGGCTGCGCGGTGCTGTGGCCCGGGTTGCGGCGATGTTTCGCGTGATATTCCGCAAACCCTCTGTGACCTGACGGACTCACCCTTCGCGGGCGATCCCTGGGCCATATTGCCGGATTCCGCTGTTTTTCCTATCCTCTCGCCAAAATGACCGGGCGGGCCTTTGGGCGCATCGCACCGGCGGGTTGAGGGCAAAGGGTGGCAGGCATGGTGCGGGTCTACTGGTATTCTCTGGTATTTATCTATCTGGCCTGCGCCGTGATGGGCGCGGCGCTTTGCTATCAATTCTGGGGCCTTGGCGGCGGCATTCTGGGCGCGGTGATGGGCGGTATGGTCGCCTCGGGCGTGGCGATTGTTCTGAACACGCCGGAACGGATGGAGGCGGCGATTTATACGGTGATGGCGTTGTCGCTCGTGACTGCGCTTGTGTGGTTGATCGTGACCTTCTGGGGCGTGCGGTTATGAGGGTCGCTCCGGCGCTTGTGCTGGCCCTTGGGGCATGCGTCGCGCCGCAGGTCTATGTCACGGCCCTTGGCCCGGTGCAGGTGCAGGCCGACCGCAACGTGAGCATTTTCAACCCCGAGACATTGCCCGACGGCACCGAGATCGAGCCGATACCGATTGAAGGCGGGCTGGTCGTGCGGACGCTCAATGGCCGCGCGGTGCCGTTCGAGGCGCGCGCCGCCGCGTTGGAAGCGATGCAGGCCCATTGTCTGGATTACGCCATCGACAATGTGCCGCTTTACTTCGGCTGGCGCGATGTCGCGGGCGAGGGCCATTGGTCGGCGGCGGGGTGCGACGTTCAGGCGGGCGTTGCGAGCGGCGAATAGGTGCCGATGGCCGCAATAACCGGCGACTGACATTGAATAACGTGGGGCCGTGTCCCCATGTGCCATTGCGGAAACGGGCCAAACCTATGCAAAGGGACAAGAAAAATGATTACCCCCTTCCGGATCGCAGCCGTCGCCGGCGTTGTACTGGCCACCGGGTTGTTTACGACACTGGGCCATGCCCAAAGCGCAAGCTGGCAAGTTTTGCGCGATGATCCAGAGATCCATTCCGGGCTGACCGTGATTTCGGTCGGGCGCGAAATTCAGAATGTTTGCGACGATATCCGCCCGCGTTTGCTTCGGGCGCTGACGTTTGCCGAAGGGTTGGTGGATCGCGCGGCTGATCTTGGCGTGAGCCGCCGCGATGTGGACGCATTCATCGACGACCGGGCCGAGCAGGCGCGATATCGGGCCGTCATGGAAGATTGGTTTGCCGCGCGCGGTGTGGATACCGACGACGAAGCGGCGGTGTGCCGCGTGGGGCGCGACGAAATTACCGCCGGTTCGCCGATTGGCAGATTGCTCCGCTAGGGGTAGAACACGGGTCAGACAGGCCTGCGCGCGACGATGCGCGGGCGACGTGACGCGCGGTGACGCGCTGTTGGCAAAGGACCGGCCCCCATGAGCGATTTGCGCAAGATCATCATCGACGACACCGAGGTCGAGGTTGATCC
>CAZPJO010000491.1:0-2108 GCA_964586895.1 uncultured Roseicyclus sp. | reverse complement strand
GCGCTTGGGGCACAGGCCGGTGGCGCGCCGCGCGGGCGTGCGGCCATGCGGGTGATCCTGTGGGGCGCGCTGGCGATGGCGGCGACAAGTGCCATCGGCGCGTTGGTTGGCCAGGGGCTTTAGCGCCTCACGGCAGGGCGCGCGCCATGGCGAGCGCGCCGTCAAGCGGGCTGCCCAAAGGGTCTTGCAGCCCTGCCTGCATTGAATGCGCCCAACGCGGTTTCAAGGCCGCCGCAAATCCGCCGGTCATGGCCCAGGCCGCGCCTTCGGGGTGTCCGATCTGGCGCAAGGCGGTCAGGATTTCGGCGTAGACCCGATAATGGATGAGATCCTCGGCCCAGGGGCTATCGCAGTCCACGACAAGCGGCGCGAGGGCGGCGAAATCCTCGGGCCCCGCATCGCGGGCGAAAAGCACCGGATGCACCCCCACGGCCGCCTGCAATCTGTCGATGAGCGGGTCGTCCGACCATTTCGGCAATCGCCCGTCTTCGATCTTGAGCAATTCGGACAATGCGATCCGCCCCAGCGATGCGGCGGATCCTTCATCGCCCAAGGCAAAGCCCCAACCGCCCTGATGGGTGATCCCGCGCGCGTCGTGCCGGATGCAAAACGATCCGGTGCCAAGGCCAATCAACGTGCCCTGCGCGCCGCCGAACGCGCCTTCCAACGCCGTCACGCTGTCGTCCACCACATGGGCCAGGAACGGAAGGCGCATGGCAAAAGTGTCGGCCAGCCCCGGCAGGCGACACCCGGCCAGACCCGCCACGATCCGGGCGGTTTGCATATCATCGAGGCTCAGCGACATCTGCCCCAACGCGTCCAGCAACGCCCCCCGGATCGCAGCTTCGGCTGCTGCCGGATCGGTCGCCACATTCGCAGGTCCACCTTCTGCGCGTGCCATCCGCGTGCCGCACGAGACGACCACCCGACAGCCCGAGCCGCCGCCGTCTATCCCGATATCGATCCGCTCTGCCATCCCGTCAGCTTAACGCGGCGCTCAGATCAGGGAAACCGCCCGACCCGTCACGGCACTTTCCTGCGCCGCCATGCCGATGCGCACCGCTGCCGCACCATCGGCCAGCGTGACCTCGGGCGCAGCACCTTTGCGGACCACATCGAGGAACCGAAGGTGCTGGTAATAGGTCGAACCGTGGTGATCGCCCGCCGTCAGAAGATCGCGGTCCACGGGCGTCTCGTGCACGATCTTGCCGGTGGTGGGCTGGCGCGGGCTGACGATGACCTTGGGCGTCGGCGCAGGCCCGATGTCGAAATTCCAGAACCGGGTGGGGCCGGGGACCTTGGCCTCGATCTTGCCGGCGGGGCCGACCGCGCTGATCTCTTCCTGGTATTCGCTGCCCTCGGCGAACATGCACAGATCCAGCATCGCGCGCCCGCCTTTCGCGAAATCCACGATGACAAAGCCATGGTCCCAGATGTCGGGCACCTCGCCATCATATGTCTCGTCGAGGTGGTTCACGGCCTGTCCAGCGCTGGCCATGACGCGCACCGCCTCGTCATCGAGGATCAGGCGCATGAGGTCAAAGAAGTGGCAGCATTTCTCGACCAGCGTGCCGCCCGAATTGCGGTTGAACCGGTTCCAGTCGCCGACTTTCTCAAGGAACGGAAAGCGATGTTCGCGGATCGCCAGCATCTTGATCCCGCCGGTGGCGGCATTGCAAAGCTCGCGGAATTTGGCGACGGGGGGCATGTAACGGTATTCCATCGCGACCCAGATCGGGGCGGGATAGGCCTTGGTCAAGTGCGCCAGAACCTCCGCATCGGCGGGGTCGGTATAAAGCGGCTTTTCCATCAGAACGGGCAGGGGCCGGGCGGCGGCGATGCGCCCCAGAACCTCCACATGGGTGTGGTTGGGCGAGGCCACGACCAACGCGTCGACATCATCGCGCGCCACGACGGCCTCAAGGTCGGCACAGCGCGCGGCCATGGGCACCAAGGCCGACGTGGTGGCGGCCATGGCGTCGTCGGGCTCGAAGAATGCGGTGACCTCGGCCCCGGCAAGAAGCGCGATGTTTCGGATATGCTCTTGCCCCATCATGCCAGAGCCAATGATGCCGTAACGTGTCATGTGCCGATGTCCTGTTGGGGGC
>CAZPJO010000490.1:0-2117 GCA_964586895.1 uncultured Roseicyclus sp. | reverse complement strand
GGTTCCGATGATCTCGTCCAGCGACATCGGCGCGGTGTTCACCACCTGCGCGCCCTCAGGGCAATGATCCAACACCGCCTCCGGCACCAGCGATCCGGCATACAAACACACCGGGCACGCCGCGATCAGGTCACGCCCCCGCAGCGTTAGAAGATCCGGCGCACCGGGCCCTGCGCCAATGAAATGCACACTCATCCCGTACCCTCCGCCAGCGCGCAGGTCGCGCATCCGTCGCTTGAGATCACCCGAACCTGCAACAGGCGCGCGCCCTTGCCCGCCGCCGCCAACGCCGCTGCCTCGGCCACCGACCCGGTGCCGCGTTCCGCAAGCGAGGTGAACGATTGCGTCACCGTATCCTGCACCACCAGATCCGCCTCCCGGACCGCCCTGAGGCTCAGGCCCTGCGCCGCCGCAAAGGTTTCGAACACGCCCGCGGTCTTGTCCGAGAGTGTCGCCGCAACCTGCGCCTCACGCTGTGCCTCTCTGGCCTTGGCATAGGCATCCGCAAGGCTTTCGACCGTCGCCGCGCCGCGAAATCCGAACCCTGCCACGATCATCGCACCACACTCCATTGCACCACCGGATAGGCGGCTTTCCAGCCCCGCTTCGGCCCCATCGGGGCAGAATGCGAAATCTCGATCTTCATCAAATCACCACCGAATTTGGCGTGCCAACCGACCAGCAACGCCTCCGTTTCCAACGTCACCGCATTGGCCACAACCCGCGTGCCGTCCGGCACCGTCGCCCAAATCGCCGCCCGCATGTCGGCATCCAATCCGCCGCCGATGAAAACCGCATCCGGGCGGTCCAAAGCGGGCAACACCTCCGGTGCTGCGGCCTCCAGGATCTCCAACCGATGCTCCACCCCCAACGCCGCCGCATTGGCGCGGATCAACGCGCAGCGATCTGCGCGCGGCTCCACAATCGTGGCGAAACAGCTTCCGTGCGCCAACAGCCATTCAATCGCAATTGACCCCGACCCACCACCGATATCCCAAAGGTGCTCGCCCGCGCAGGGCGCCAGCGCCGACAATGTCATCGCCCGCAGGGGCCGCTTTGTCATCACGCCATCGGTCTCGAACAGCGCATCCGGGAGACCCGATGCACGCGGGATCACGGCTTTCGCACTCCTGACGGAAATGCCAACCGCCACGGGGTGTTCGAACCCGCCGCGCATAGCCTCGACCACCGTCATTTGGCTTACCCGCTCATTCGGTCCGCCCATCGCCTCGCACACGAAAATTTCCGCGTCCGCGACCCCTATGTCGCGCAGGTAGCGCGCCATCTCTGATACCGCCTGACCGTCCCGCAAAGTCGTGATGACCCGCGCGCCCGGTGCCAGTTCTTTCCGCATGCGCGCGAAGGGTGCCGCATGCAGGCCGACGCAAGTCACATCTTCCAACGCCCACCCAAGCCGCGCCGCCACAAGCCCGAAGATCGACACGCCCGGAAATGCGCGCCACTGCCCGGGAAAACGCTCCGAAATCCCGCGCCCCGCCCCGAACCAGAACGGATCGCCCGAGGCAAGCACCGCCACCTTGCGGCCACGCAACCCGTCCAGCACGGCGTAGCCATCGGCAAACGGCACCGGCCATTCCACCGTCTCGGAGGCATCCACCAACCCAAGATGCCGCGCCGGGCCCATCACCACATCCGCCGCCTCAAGTGCATCGCGGCTTGCGGCCGACAAGCCCTCCGGTCCATCTTCGCCCAGACCGATGATCGTGATCCAGGGCTCAGCCATGCAACCCAACCTCCTGATCCTTGGCGGCACGCTTGAGGCAACCGCGCTCGCCCGCCATGTGGCCGACGCGGGCCTCACCGGCACCGTCAGTTTCGCGGGCCGCGTCGATCGCCCCGTGCGGCAACCGCTGCCGCAACGCGTCGGCGGGTTCGGCGGATCCGCGGGTCTGGCGGCGTATCTGCGCGACCACAAGATCACTCATCTCATCGACGCCACGCACCCCTTCGCCAGTCAGATGAGCCATAACGCCGTCGCCGCCGCCAAAGCCGCGCAGGTCCCCATGGTCGCGCTGACCCGCCCGCCATGGCGCGCGCAGACCGGCGATGACTGGGCCCACGTGCCCGACATCCGCGCCGCCGTCGCGGCCCTGTCG
>CAZPJO010000489.1:0-2122 GCA_964586895.1 uncultured Roseicyclus sp. | reverse complement strand
GTTGCCGAAGCCACCCCCGATGTCGGGCGAGACCACGCGGATGTTGTGTTCCTCAATGCCCGAGATCAGGGACACCACGGTGCGGATGGCATGCGGTGCCTGGAACGTGCCCCAAAGGGTCAGCTTGCCGTTGACCTTGTCCATGCTGGCCACGCAGCCGCAGGTTTCAAGCGGGCAGGGGTGCGTGCGGTGGTAGTACATGCTTTCTTCGGCCACGACTTCGGCGTTGGCGATGACCTCTTCGGTCGGCTCCTTGTCGCCGGCATCCCAGGTGAAGATGTGGTTATGGTGCTTACGTGGTCCGTGTGCGCCGGGGGGGATGGTGCCGTCTTCGGCCACCAGATCCTCCCGCAGGACGACGTCGGATGTCAGGGCCTCGAACGGGTTCACAAGAACGGGAAGCTCTTCGTAATCGACCTCCACCAGTTCAATCCCGTCGGCGGCGGCGTAACGATCTTCAGCCACGACGAATGCGACTTCCTGACCCTGGAAAAGGACCTTACCGTCGGCCAGCACCATCTGCTTGTCGCCCGCCAGCGTCGGCATCCAATGCAGACCAAGCGGTTCAAGGTCAGCCGCCGTCAGCACGGCCAGAACGCCCGGCACTTCAAGGGCTGCGGCGGTGTCGATGCTTTTGATACGCGCATGCGCATAGGGGGAGCGGACGAAATCGCCAAACAGCATGCCGTCCAGCTTCAGATCGTCGACATAATTGCCTTTGCCTTGCGTGAAACGGGCATCCTCCACCCGCTTGCGCGAGCAGCCCATGCCTTTGAGGTTGTCAATGCGATCCTCACGCGAAACTTCGTCTTTCATTCCGCCGCCCCTTTTTTGTTTTGGCCTACCACTTCGTTGCTTGAGGCAATTTTTGTGCGGCCTACCACTTCGTTGCTTGAGGCCGGGATGCGGCCGTGCTTCGCGATGCTCATTCCGCCGCCTCCCTGGCTGCATTCATCTCGGCCGCGGCGGCCTGGATGGATTTCACGATGTTCTGGTAGCCCGTGCAGCGGCAGATATTGCCCGCCATGCCAAACCGGATTTCCTCTTCCGTCGGGCTGGGGTTTTCTTCCAATAATTTGGTGGCGCGGGTGATCATGCCGGGCGTGCAATAGCCGCACTGAAGCCCGTGATGTTCCTTGAACGCCGTCTGCAGCGGGTGCAAATCGTCCGGACCGCCGATGCCTTCGACCGTTGTGATCTCGGACCCTTCGGCTTGCACCGCAAACATGGTGCAGGATTTCACCGACTTGCCGTCGATGGTGACCGTACAGGCGCCGCAATGGGACGTTTCGCACCCAATGTGCGGCCCGGTGATGTTGAGCCGCTCGCGCAATGTGTAAATCAGCAACTCTCGGGGTTCTGCGAGGAATTCCTCTTCCTTGCCATTCACCTTCAGCGTGACATGTTTCTTCTTGGACATAATCTGAACCTCCCTTACGCCCGCGACCAAGCGCGTTCGATGGCGCGGCGCAGGATTACGCCTGCAACGTGTTTCTTGAATGCGACGGGGCCGCGGTTGTCTTCGGACGGATCAATGTCGCCAAGCATGGCGGCCATCGCGGCCTTCACGGCCGTCTCGTCCACGGTCGTGCCAACAAGGGCCGCGCCCGCAGCTTCCGAGAAGATCGGCGTATCGCTGAGGTTTGTCATCGCGATCGCGGCGGACACGCAGGTGCCGCCGTCGCTTACAATCTGAACCGCGGCGGCAGCCGTCGCGTAATCGCCGATCTTGCGCTTCTGTTTCTCATAAGCGTAGCCGCCCTTGGGCAGCGGGATCGTGACTTGCGTCAGAACTTCGTCGTCCTCACGGGCCGTCATGTAGGCCGCCTCGTAGAACGCGCGCGCATCAATATCGCGCTCTCCGTCGGGGCCCACCACGGTGAACGTGGCATCAAGACATTGCATCAAACCCGGCATGTCGTTGCCCGGATCGCCGTTTGCCACGTTGCCGCCAATGGTGCCCATGTAACGCACTTGCGGATCGGCGATTTGTAACGCGGCCTCCCGCAGGATCGGGGCCGCCTTGGCGATGTCGGCGTTCTCGATGATATGGTGTTGCGTGACCATCGCGCCGATGCGGATGCTGTCGGCACCGATGACGATATCGGACATGCCGCTGACG
>CAZPJO010000488.1:0-2122 GCA_964586895.1 uncultured Roseicyclus sp. | reverse complement strand
CAGAGGGCGCTTTACCGTAGCGGATGGATACCAGCATGGATCACCTTCCCTTCATGTCGCTTATATAGATTATAACATGGGGTCGTTACGGACAAGTTGCAAGATGGGTCAACCACCCTGCCTTACTTCTTCCTGCCGCAGCTGGAAATTGTCGATGGCGCGCACTATTTCGCGAACATCACGCGGCGCGGGCCGTCGCAATCCCACGGTGCCGTCTTTTCCCACGACAACCACCGAAAATCCGCGCGGACGCAATGCCGTGCGCACCGCAGACCGTGCCGAAGGATCGGTGTCGATGATGATCACGACGTCCCGCTCGATCAGTGGGTCGGGCCGGTCGGCCAGAAGCGCCATCTGTTCGACAAAGCGCGGGTCGGCGGGCGTGTCGGCAAACACCACAAGCGGCCGGGCGATCCAGAGGAAGTCTTCCAATGTCACGTCGGCGGCATCGAGCGGCACGAGGATATCGACTTCGACCACAGCCGCAGAATCGCCCTCCGTGTCGTCGTCCGCATCGGGCAGCAACGCGGTTGCGTCGCCGTCTGCGGCGCTGAGGGTTGCATCGCTTGCCTCCTGCGCGGACGCGGGCAGGGAAAGCAGGGCCACAAGGGCCAGCAGGATCAGGGTGTTGGGTCGCATGGGTCCTCCGGTTGCAACAGATATAGGCGGGCGGCCCGGGATTTCGAAGGGGTTAATCACGCGGATGGCTGTATTGACCGGATATTCATCGGTTTGGCCGAGATTGGCGGGGAGTTACCCTCCGATTCCGCGAAAGGCCCAATTGATGGACGTGATCCTGCATGTCGGCGCGCACCGCACCGCAACCACCACGTTTCAGCGCCACGTTGCTGCCCACCGCGACACGCTGCACGCAAACAAGACCACCTTGTGGGGTCCGAAAGTGATCCGTGGCGGGCTGTTCCGCGCGATGTCTGGCGGGGCGGGGCCAATCCTGCCATGGCAGGCCAATCGCGCGGGAAAACGCGCCGCCCTTCGGGTCGAGGCTCTGCATCAGGACGGGGTCGAGCGTCTGATCCTGAGTGATGAGAACATGTTGGGCAATCTGCGCGATGTGCTTGAAGACACACTGCTCTATCCCGATGCGGCCAAGCGGGTCGCCGAATTTGCCAAAGGATTTCAGGGCCAAAATTTGACCATAGGCCTCGGTATCCGATGCTATTCGACATGGTGGTCCTCGGCGCTTGCATTCGGGTTGTCGCGAGGGGGGCCCTTGCCGCGGACCGATTTGCGCGAGCGAATGGTGACCCAGCCGCGCCGTTGGCGACATGTGGTCGAACAGATCGCCCGCGCCGTTCCCGAGGCCCGCGTTGCGGTCTGGACTCATGAGGCCATGGGGGCGGCCCCGCATCATATTCTCGAAGAGCTTGCGGGCGTCGCGACACCGCCCGTCAATCTGCCGATCCTGAACGCGGCCCCGCGGGCCAAGGCGCTGCGCGACCTGCTGAGCACCTATGATGTCGACCCCGACACATTCGCTTGGCCCGTTGCCACCGACCGGTTCATGCCATTCGAGCCGCACGAAGCCGATGCACTTCGGGCCCAATATCAAGACGATCTGACCTGGCTTGCCAATGGCGCTGGCGGGTTGGCCGATTACATCGATGCGCCGCCGGCACAGACCGGCGCGCAGATAGTTGAAGGAAGAGGATTACCCGATGACGGAGAAAACCGAAGCCTGGCGTGAGCTGGCCGAGAAAGAACTGCGCGGGCGCCCGCTGGATGACCTGACGTGGAATACGCTGGAAGGCATTGACGTGAAGCCGCTTTATACGGCGGCCGACACCGACGGCCTGGATCATGTCGGCACGCTTCCGGGCGAGGCCCCGTTCACGCGCGGGGTGAAGGCCACGATGTATGCCGGCCGCCCCTGGACGATCCGGCAATACGCGGGCTTTTCGACGGCGGAAGAGTCAAACGCGTTCTACCGGCAGGGTCTCGCGGCGGGCCAACAGGGTGTCTCGGTCGCGTTCGATCTGGCCACGCACCGCGGTTACGACAGCGACCATGACCGCGTCGAGGGCGATGTCGGCAAGGCCGGTGTGGCCATCGACAGCGTCGAGGACATGAAGATCCTCTTCGATGGTATCCCGCTCGACAAGGT
>CAZPJO010000487.1:1531-2123 GCA_964586895.1 uncultured Roseicyclus sp. | reverse complement strand
ATCCAGCTCGTCGCCCAGCACTTGATAGGTCGGGCAGGTCGCCGTGCAGAACCCGCAATGCACGCAGGTCCGCAGGATCTCGTTCGACCGCGCGGTGGCCGTGTCCTTGAGTTGCTCGGGTGTGAACGTCGTCTGCATCGCCTCAAGCTCCCATAAGACCGGCGTTCAACACGCCACGCGGATCGAATTTTTGCCGCAGCCCCGCCGCAAGGCGCGCCACGCCGGGCGCTTCGGGCTGAAACGCGGGCACCTGGCCAAGCACCGCATCGCCCGCATGCATCAAGGTCGCATGGCCGCCCTTGGCAAGGCACGCCGCCTGCAACGCTTGATGCAGCGCAACGACATCGCCCTCTCCGGCCCCGTCGCGCATCCGCACCCACGCCAGCCCACCGGCCCAATCCAAGCGATACTCCGCGCCCTCAAGCTCTGCTATCTGCTCCGACAGATCCGTGGCCTTCATCGACACACGCCACACCGCCGCGGACCCTTCCGCGAAATCCGTCACATCGCGCAGCCGCTGCCACACCTTGGCCGAGGCCTCCGGATCGTCGATCACCTCGATCTCGCCGCCAATCAGGTCGCGCAATTGCCC
>CAZPJO010000487.1:0-1521 GCA_964586895.1 uncultured Roseicyclus sp. | reverse complement strand
CACCCGGCACAAACGCCGCCCCATTCACATCATAGGGCGACGTCATGGCGCGGCTCATGATGTCCACCGCCTGGACCGGGCCCGCCGCCTGCACCGCCAATGTGGCCCCGTTCAGCTTGGGCAAAACCCGGAACGCGACCTCGCTCAGCACCCCCAACGTGCCCCATGACCCGGCCATCAACTTCACCAGATCATAGCCGGTCACATTCTTCATCACGCGCCCGCCGTTCTTCACCACCGTGCCCGAGCCGTCCACGAACCGCACCCCGATCAACGCATCGCGGCACGCGCCCGCCTGTAGCCTGCGCGGGCCGGACGCATTGGTGGCGACAACACCGCCAAGGGTCGACGCCCCGTCGCGCCCCAAAAGACCGCCCATATGCGGCGGCTCGAACGGCAACATCTGCCCTTCACCGGCCAGCAACGCCTCGATCTCGGCCAATGGCGTGCCCGCGCGCGCGACCAGTGTCAAAGCGCCCGGTTCGTACAATTCCACCCCCGACATCGCCGCCAGCGACACGACCTCACCGGGTGCAGGCGCGCCAATCGCGCGCGTCCCGCCGCCCACAATCCGCAGCGGGTCCGTGGCATCCGCCACCATCGTGGCCAACTCGGCCTCATTCGCGGGGCTCAACATCGCGCCCATCCCTCTTTGTTCCAAAAATATGCGGGCGGTGCGCGAGGGGGAAACACCCCCTCGCATCTGGCGCCGAACTCAGGCGGCGGCCTCGGTGTGTCGGCGCGCGCGCGACACATCCAACGGAAACACCTTGGCCGGGTTCAAAAGCCATGCGGGATCAAAGACATCCTTCACCCGCATCTGCGCCTCCATGTCCGCATCGGTGAATTGCGCCCCCATCAGGTCGCGCTTTTCGATGCCCACGCCATGTTCGCCGGTCAGACACCCGCCCACCTCGACACACAGCCGCAGGATATCCGCGCCGCAGGCCTCGCACAGTTCAAGATCGCCGGGCTTGTTGGCGTCGAACATGATCAGCGGATGCATATTGCCATCGCCCGCATGGAACACGTTGCCCACCTTCAGGCCGTATTTGGCCGAAATGTCCTTGATGCCCTTCAAGACGCGCGGCAGCTCGCTGACGGGAATGGTCCCGTCGAGGCACATGTAATCGGCCACCTGCCCGACCGCGCCGAACGCGCTTTTGCGGCCAAGCCAGATGCGCCCGGCCTCTTCGGCGGTCTCCGCCTCGCGCAGCTCCACCGGATTATGCGACCGCGCGATCTGCTTGATCAGGCCAAGCTGCGCGTCGATCTCGGCCTCGCTGCCTTCGACCTCAACGATCAAAAGCGCCTCACAATCCGGATAACCGGCTTTTGCGTGCTTTTCGGTTATCTCAAGGATCGGGCGGTCCATGAACTCGATCGCCACCGGCACGACGCCCGCCTTGAAGATGTCGCTGACGCAGGCGCCCGCCACTTCGTTGGAATCAAACGCGATCAGGACGGGCCGCGCGCCCTCGGGTTTACGCAGGATCCGCAGGGTGGCCTCGGTCACCACAC
>CAZPJO010000486.1:0-2138 GCA_964586895.1 uncultured Roseicyclus sp. | reverse complement strand
CAGTTGAAGATTGTGACGACGGTGTCGCCCACGGGCACGCGCGCCTTGAGGATGGGGCGCGAGAGGCGGCGGATGCGGAAAAAGCCGGCCTCCTCCGCATCGGAGCCACGCAGGGGCGCGAAGGGGATTTCCAGCGGATCGGCGAGATCCTGGATGATCTCGGGCGGCTCGGCAAAGCCCATGCGCGAGAGGATCGCGAGGCCGGGGCGGCGTTGGCCCGGTTCGCCGGTGTCGGCGGCATTGGGGGCAAAGGCGAGTGCGGCGTCATCGTAGGGATCGACGCGGATGTTTCGGAAAATCGCCTTGCGATGGTAGCGTTTGGACGGGTCGGGGATGGTGGCCGCGTTGAGGTCGCGCGCGCGGCGGGAGGTCTCGGTGATGACGGCCCGCAACGCGTCTTCTTCAAAGATCTCCTGGAACCCGATGATGTCGGCATCCATGGTCAGGAGTTGATCGGCGAGCCAATCCTGTTTCCACGCGAATTCCTCGGGCGTGTAGGATTGGAAGCGGTAATATTCGCGGTCGGGCCCGATGAGGTTCTTGACGTTGAAACTGGCGATGGTGAAGGCGGTCACGGGTTCAGATCTCATCGTTCATCTTGCGGAAGCGCTGGATCAGGGAGGACGTGTCCCAGCGCCCGCCGCCCAATTGCTGCACCTCGGCGTAGAATTGATCGACCATGGCGGTGACGGGCAGCGACAGGCCCATGTTCTTGCCCTGGGCCAGTGCGATCCCGAGGTCCTTGCGCATCCAGTCGACGGCAAAACCGTGGTTGAATTCATTGTCGACCATGGTGCCCGCACGGTTGGCAAGTTGCCACGAGCCGCCTGCGCCTTGCGACACCAGATCGGCGACCTGCTTGGCGTCGAGACCCGCCTTCATGGCCATGTAGAGCCCTTCGGAGACGGATTGGATCGCGCCCGCGATGCAGACCTGATTGATCATCTTGACCAATTGGCCCGAGCCCACGGGACCGAAATGGACGCTCGCCTTGGAATAGGCGGCAATCACGGGCCTGGCGGCTTCGAAATGCGCCTCGTTGCCGCCGCACATGATGGCGAGCTGACCGTTTTCGGCCCCCGCCTGCCCACCGGAGACCGGCGCATCGACCCAACCGATGCCTTTTGTGGCGGCCTCTGCAGCGAGCTCTTTGGTGACTATGGCGGAGACGGTGGTGTGATCGACGAAAACCGCGCCGTCCTTCATGCCCGCCAGAGCGCCGTCTTCGCCCAAAACGACGGAGCGCAGGTCATCATCGTTGCCGACGCAGGCCATGACGAAATCCGCGCCTTCGGCGGCCTCGCGCGGGGTGGCAGCGGGGGTTCCGCCGATGTCGTCGGCCCATTTGGCGGCCTTCTCAGTGGTGCGATTATAGACCGTGACGCTGTGGCCCGCGTTCAGAAGATGCGCGGCCATCGGGTAGCCCATCACGCCCAACCCCAGGAATGCCAGTTTTGCCATGATACCCTCCGTTCATCTGGTTGCGGCGGACCCTAGCAGCGTCGGGGCGGGTGTCTAGGCCAAGTGATTGCCCCGCGCAGCCTCAGGCGACGGAGGCGAGCAGGGCCGCATTGCCGCCCGCGGCGGTGGTGTCGATGCAGGTGTGGCGTTCGAGGATCAGGCGCGGGGTCGGATCGCCCTCGGTCACCAGCGGCAGGATCGGGCCGGCGCGCGCGGCGAGCACTTGCCGGTAGGCGCGTGCGTTTTCCGGTGGGCCCCAATAGATCGCGGCATCGAAGGGCGGCAGCGTGGCAAGGTCAGTGGCGGAAAGATCGGGGGCCAGCACCGGGGCGTTGCCGGTTTTCGTGGCGAAAGCAGCCTGCGCACGGGCGGCCTCCATCCCCGGACCAAGGCAGAGAACGCGGCCCCGAGGGTGAGTGGTCAGGCGGTTGGTCTCGCCGGTAGGACCGGGCAGAAGAATGTCGGACAGGATGCGGTCGGCCGGGGTCGCGACGCGCAGGTCGCGCGCGGCTTCGGTCGGAGAGGTGGGCGCGCCAGGGGGGGCAGCAGTGCCTTGGGCCGGAGCGGTGAAACGCGCCACGTAATGGGGACCGCCCGCCTTGGGGCCGGTGCCCGACAGGCCCTGCCCGCCAAAGGGTTGGGAGCCCACGATGGCCCCGATCTGGTTGCGGTTGACG
>CAZPJO010000485.1:0-2149 GCA_964586895.1 uncultured Roseicyclus sp. | reverse complement strand
CAAGGGTCTGCCGACCCTGGAACCGCTCTTCGCGCAATACGGTGATCCGCTGGTTCACAAGCGCCTCATAGGCGCCGGTCGCGCCGAACCGGAAGGCGGATTCGGTTTGCAGCTTTTCCAGCTCGGCCGCCGCCATCAGAAGATCCTTGAGCGTTTCATCAGGTTTGCGCAGATCACCGGTCAGATCGCCCACAAGCGAGGACAGCCGCGCATCGACCTCGCCCATCCGGCGCGAGATTTCATGGGCGCGCGGAAACCCCAGCATCGACATGGATTTATAGGTCTCGATCTCGCAGATGCGCTGCACGATGCGCCCGATCCGGCGGCTGCCGGTGCCGGGTTTGGTGAACACGGCAAAACGCATGTGGCCCGCGCTGTCGATGCGGAAATCGCCCGCCACGACCGCCTCGTCGTCCAGAACGCGCGACGCCGTCAGGCTTTCGGGCACGAACCATTCTTTGATCTGCGCGGCGATTTCGTCTTCGTTTTCGGGTGCATCGACAAAGCGGATATGCGCCGAGGTGATGCGTGTTCCGGGCGCCTCTTCCAGCCAATCTTCGGGAAAGGCTTCCCACGCGGAAGAGTCAAACGGACGGTCGACGCCGTTTTCCAGAAACGCGGTGTAGGTGACGAATTCGGTGTGGCTTTCCCATTTCAGGTGAAAGCGGCCCAGTTGCGCGAAATAATGCGTGGCATCGGGGCTTGGGTGCTGCGCACCGAAGCGGTCCAGCAGCGCCAGAAGATGCGCGCGGTCCAGCGCGCGGTCGCGCTTGGCGGCGTCCTTGGCCGGTTTGATCGCCATAAAGATGGCCTGACCGGGGCAGGTGACCGAAGGAAACGGACGGGCGTGGAGTTCATTGGCCAGCTGATAACGCAGCGGGTGGTCTTCGATGGGCATGGGCCTTGGGGCTTTCTTGCCAGATACCTGTAAAGCCACACATAAGCTACGCGCGCGCGATGTAAACGGGAAAATATAATGATTTGAAAGGGTTGCTGGGGTGCAATTGTATACCGAACGGCCCAAGCCCCCGGAAAGGCAAGACAAATGCGCGCTTAGCTGACCTGACCGCCCGCGATCTGGATGGCTTGCCCGTTCACCGAGCGCGCAGCATCCGAGCACAGCCACAGCGCGGTTGCCGCAATCTCATCCACATCAAGCATGCGCTTGTGGCGATTGGCACGCGCCAGGGCTGTGCGGGCCTCGTCCTCGGAAATGCCCTGGTGGGTGGCGATCTGGGCCGCGTTGCGGTCCACGATGGGGGTGTCGACATAGCCCGGGCAGATCGCGTTGAAGGTCAGCGCGGAGCCCATGTATTCCTCGGACAGGCCCCGGATCATGCCGATCACCCCGTGTTTGGATGCGGTATAGGCGATGGCGCCCTTCAGGCCCCGCAACCCCGCGATGGACGAGATCGCGATCATCCGACCCCAGTCGTCGCGGCCCAATGTGGCCATGGCGGCCTGAAACGTGAGGAACACGCC
Source organism: uncultured Roseicyclus sp. (assembly GCA_964586895.1). GTDB lineage: Bacteria > Pseudomonadota > Alphaproteobacteria > Rhodobacterales > Rhodobacteraceae > Gymnodinialimonas. The sequence continues at coordinate 667 of CAZPJO010000485.1, read as the reverse complement.
GTCGAGGTTGGTGGCCATGGTCGCGCGCCAATGTTCGGGCGTTTCCTTGGCAAAGCGGGCGGGTTCGGCGATGCCCGCGTTGGCGATGCAGATGGCGATGGGCCCGCGCATCCGGGCGGCGTCGGCGATGCCATCGCGCACGCTTGCCACGTCATCGACGTTCATCTGTAGCGCGTGCAGGCGCGGATGGGTGGTGGCGACTTGGTCCAGGCGGTCGATGTTGCGCCCGGTGATCGTGACCTCGGCGCCCGCCTCGGCGAGGCCCATGGCGATGCCAAGCCCGATGCCGGTTCCGCCGCCCGTGACCAAGGCGTGTTTTCCTGCGTGATCCATGGTGCGCCCTTTATGTTTTGCGAAGCCTAGCGGCTCTGTGCCGGACGACAACTGCGAAACGAATGAAAACGGTATACATCTGTGCACGCAAGAAATGTGCGCTAATCTTCGTTGTGGCGAGCGGCCCGCCTTGGTATGGGGCGGCCATACAGATGGTGAGCGACCACCACAAAGACGGGGGAATGCCAGTGAAAATAGGGGCTCCGAAGGAAATCGAGGCCGGTGAAGCGCGGGTGGCGATGACGCCTGACAGCGCGTTGCAGCTTCAGAAACTGGGCTATGAATGCGTGATCGAGGCCGGGGCAGGTGTGGCCGCCGGGTTCTCGGACACCGC
>CAZPJO010000484.1:1787-2151 GCA_964586895.1 uncultured Roseicyclus sp. | reverse complement strand
AAGGCGCTCAGATCCCCCGTCGCGAACCGCAGCAGCGGGTAATCGGGGTTGAGCGCGGTTACCACCACTTCACCCACCTCGCCGGGGGCAACAGGATCACCAGTGCCGGGGGTAACGATCTCAACAATGACCCCTTCATCCAGGATCATCCCCTCCATTGCCGGGCTCTCATAGGCAACAATGCCCAGATCGGCGGTCGCATAACATTGCAAACACGCAATCCCGCGATCCGCATATTCCGCGCGCAGGCTCGGGAACAACGCACCACCGCCCACCGCCGCCCGCGTAAACGCCAGCCGCTCGCCCATCTCGTCGGCCTTGTCGAGGATCACCTTGAGGTAATCCGGCGTGCCCGCATAGGCCG
>CAZPJO010000484.1:0-1777 GCA_964586895.1 uncultured Roseicyclus sp. | reverse complement strand
CTCGAAAATCATCCCCGCAGGCGTCAGGTGATAGCCAAAGCAATTCTGCACGATATCGCCCGCGCCAATGCCGACCGCATGCAAAAACCGCCCCATCCGCCACCAATCGTGGCTGATCCCGCCGGGCTCGTAGATCGGCCCGGGGCTCTGGAACACATGCGCCACGTTCGACACCGCCATGCCCCCGAACGGCGGCTTTTCCGCCTGCCACGCGACAAGGTCCGACTTGCGCAGCACCGGCAGGCCCGCCAAATCCGCCAGATCCTCCAACGGCCCCTCGCTCAGGCACGTCTCCTGCGCCTCCGCTACCCGCGCCAATTGCGCGTTCAACTGCGTCAGCTGCTCCGCCGCCCGCTGGTCCGCGCTGCGCGTCTCCAATGCATCGAAATGAGCATCGCGTTTGTCCAGCATCTTTGCTTCCTTCAAATCTTGTGACCGCTCAACATCGCAGGTCGGTCGACAGCCGCCTCCAACATGGCGACAATGTCCACATGCCACCATTCCGCCCGCTGAACCGGGTCCGGGGCGAGGTCGGGCCAATTCCAGAATTCCACCGCCATATCTGCGATGATGAAGTCATGATCCGAACGCCAAAGCGTGATGTTGCGCGGCTCGGAACAGAGCAGGCAGCGTGCGGATGCATCGTCCTGCCCCTCGCTCCATTGCATCGCGGCAAGGCCCACGATGCTCATCTGATCGCCATAGGCATCGGCCGCCTGCTCGATCCGCTGGCCGCAGGCGGGGCACTCGAACCACGCCGCGAACCCAACCGCATAGGCATCAAAATAGCGCTCACCGATAAAGACAACGCCGTTGGTCGAGAGGGTATTCAGCCTGTCACCATAGACCGTCGCCTGCACCGCCTTCGGGCCAGGCCGCAACGCCTTGCCCTGCCGCCACGCCAGAACGGCCTCCGGATCATGGTCCCCCATGACAAGATCGGCCTCGCGCAAAACGCGTTCCGCGGCCAGTGCTGCGCCCGGCGCATCGCCCACGCCCGAAAAAGCCGCCATCGTAACGCTTGATCCCATCAGCTGAGCCAGCGCTTGCGCCGCCGATACGACCGCACATCGCGGAAGCTTTTGCGCCCGTCGTCCGACATGCCGAGGTAGAATTCCTTCACATCCGGGTTCTCGCGCAATTCCGCCGCCGGGCCGTCCATCACAACGCGCCCGCTTTCCAGGATATAGCCATAATGCGCGAACCTGAGCGCGACGTTGGTGTTCTGCTCCGCCAGCAAGAACGTCACCCCCTGCTCTTCGTTCAACCGCTTCACGATGCCGAAAATCTGTTCGACCAATTGCGGCGCCAACCCCATGGACGGCTCGTCCAGCAGGATCGTCTCGGGCCGCGACATCAACGCCCGGCCAATCGCGCACATCTGTTGCTCACCACCGCTGGTATACCCGGCCTGGCTGGTCCGCCGCTCTCTCAGGCGCGGAAAATACTCATACACCATCTCAAGATCGGCCGCGATCGCCGCGCGCCCATCCTTGCGCGTATACGACCCGGTCAACAGGTTTTCCTCGACGGTCAGATGCTCGAAACAATGCCGCCCCTCCATCACCTGGATCACCCCGCGATCCACAAGGTCCGATGGGCTTTTGTCGGCCACCGGCTCGCCCCGATACAGGATCGACCCCTTGGTGACTTCGCCGCGCTCGGAATGCAGCAGGTTGGAAATCGCCTTGAGCGTCGTGGTCTTGCCCGCCCCGTTGCCGCCCAAAAGCGCGGTGATCCCGCCCTTGGGCACATTCAACGACACACCCTTCAAGAC
>CAZPJO010000483.1:0-2153 GCA_964586895.1 uncultured Roseicyclus sp. | reverse complement strand
AAACGCGGTGGCGACACCGGAAATCATGGCGCCATCGGCGAAGCTGGCCCCAAGGTCCGTCATCTCGCCGGTCATCGCGTTGATGGTGTAGACCGCGCCCGCGGCGGAAAAGCCCAACAATTCGCCCGTGACGGGGCGGTAGGCGATGGCGTCCACGCGATTGGTCAGGTCGAACGTCATCGTGTCGCCCGGATTTGCGATGCTCGCCATGGTGACAAGGGCCATGCCGTCACCGGCAAGCGCATAGCCCATCAGGTTGGCGTGGCCATCAGCATGTGCGGCACCGGTGCTCAGCAGGGCGAGAACCGCCACGGAAGAAAGACGTTTGAACATAATGACATTCCTTTGTGTTGCTGCCGGCGAGTGACCGGCTTGCATACAGACACGAAGGGGCGTTTGCGAAAGTTTCAGTAAGGTTAAATGAAACGTGACCGCGATGTGTGGTCGTGGCACCGGCCGACCGCGATCGGGGGCCAATTTCCGGAGCGCGGTGGGGGTTCGAAGCCTTCGAAATGAAGGGCCGCCGTCGATCAAGCCAGACTTTTCGCGACAGATTCAGAGCGACAGGATCGGACCGGCGGCAAGGACATCGCCCGTCGGCGCCCCCGTTGGCGACCCGCCCGGTGGCTCATCAGAGATCGCAAGAACGGCTTGCGTCATGGCGGGGCGCAGGTTTTCGGAGACAAGGATGGACGTCGTGCCATCAGTGGCCATCAGGCCTAGCGACACAGGCGCTGCATCTCCCACGATCAGCCATACTTCCTGTGCCCGGGTGGCATCGGCGACGCCCGCCGCCTGCTGCATCCGAAGGGTGGCGGCGTCGGGATCGTAGAATGCAACGAATTGGGCATCGCCGGTCACGGGCGCCAATTGTGCGACGAAAGCGGGCTGCGGCCCTGCCGGTGCGACCGGGGCCACGGGGGCCACCGGATTGAAGATCAGAAGAGCCGCCAAGGCGCAACTGCTGGCGAACCCCGCAAGGGCCAAGCCGCGCCAGACCGCCACCGGCGACCAGGTTTTGGGTCGATCATCTTCGAACAACGCGGCCTCGATCCGCGATTGCAGGGACCGCGGCGGGGTTACGGGATCAACCTCTGCCGCGGCGAGTGCGGCGAAATCCGACTGCCACGCGGTGACCATGGCGAACAGGGACGGATCCGCGCGCAGACGCCCCTCGAACGCCGCCACCTCATCAGGCGACAGCAGACCAAGCGCGTATTCCGCCGCCAGGGCGTTGTCGTCGGGCAATATGTCGGTCGGTTGCGTCACCGCGCCATACACTCCTTGAGGTTCGTCAGGCTGCGACGCAGCCAGGTTCGCATCGTGTTCAGCGGCACGTTGAACCGCTCGGCCAGATCCGCGTAGGACTGACCATCGAGATAGGCCCCGCGCACAGCAGCCGCGCGATCACTGTCCAGTTCACCGAGGCACGCAATCACGCGCCGTGCCTCATCGGCCGCGATCACCTGCCCCTCCGGACCCGGCCCGGGCGCAGAGATCGGAGCGACGTCATCGATATCCGACGTCGCAGGCCCCGCAGCGCGCAGACGATCAATCGCCTGGTTTCGCGCGACAGTGATCAGCCAGGTCATCGGGCTGTGGCCCGTCACCCGGTACTTGTCGGCCTTGTTCCAAATCTTCACGAAGGCGTCCTGCAAAACGTCCTCCGCCAAGGCGCGATCCTTCAAGACACGCAGGCAGACGCCAAAAAGTTTCGCAGAGGTTGCAGAATACAGATCCGCAAACGCCGCCCGGTCCCGCAACTGCACCCGGGCCATGAGATTTTCGATATGTTGAGTGTCCATCATCCTGCATACAAAGCGTTTTGCGCAGGCATGCCAACCCGAAAAAACGGGTGGGTAAGTACGGGGACGTCTTTGGCCGAGGCCGGGGTGGGTGGCGCAGGAGATCTTTCCGGCCCGCAATGCGCGCTTTGAGCGACGGAGACGAGCGCGTCGGGGGCGGCATAGCGGAGGCCACCCCCGACGTTTCTTTCCCGCCGGTTGTCCTAGGCAACCCGCGTGTTCAGCCGTCTTGGATGGCGCGATGCTGCCGATGCGTAGATTGGCGTCGGGCGGTCATCGATTGAGATCGACAGCTGTCTGACGTCAGCGCTTATGGGTCCAAATAGGGCAATTTGCTAAGAGAGGGTT
>CAZPJO010000482.1:0-2160 GCA_964586895.1 uncultured Roseicyclus sp. | reverse complement strand
AAGAAGCTCCACCAGATGGCGCATCGGATCGGCGGCAAAATCAAGGCCCGCTGGAACGAAGACGCCCGGCAGTTCACCACGCTTTAGTGGAGCGCGCGATCCGGGCGACTTATCCGCGGTGGATCCAGCCACCGCCGAAGATCCGCGTGCCCGTCGGGTCATAGAAAACGCAGGCCTGTCCGGGGCTGACGCCTTCTTCGGCCACGACAAGCTCCACCTCCGCCTCGGTGGCCGAGAGGGGGCGGATCGTGGCGGCGCGCGGCGGCCGGGTCGAGCGGATCTTGACCTCAAGCTCCCAGGCCTCGCGGCTGTCGAACGGCACATCGCCAAGCCAGTTGATCTCCCGCACGGGAACGGTCCGTGTCGAAAGCGCCTCTTTCGGGCCGACGATCACGCGGCGCGTGTCGGGGTCGAGTTTGACCACGTAAAGCGGATCGGCCAGCCCCCCGATGCCAAGGCCACGGCGCTGACCGATTGTGTAATGGATCACACCGCGATGCTCGGCCAACACGTTGCCGTCCATATCCACGATCTCGCCCGGATCGGCCGCACCGGGGCGCAGTTTTTCGATCACGGACGCATAATCGCCGTTCGGCACGAAACAGATATCCTGACTGTCGGGTTTGTCGGCCACGCCGAGCCCGTATTTCGCGGCAAGCGCGCGGGTCTCGGCCTTCGATTGAAGGTGTCCCAGCGGGCCTTGATCTTGCCGCCAATCCGATGCGCCATCTGGTGGAGCTTCTTGCGGTTGAGCGCGCCAATCCACGCACGCACCGGCAAAAGGGTCTTTTCGCCGATCCCGTCCACCAGGATGAATTGCCCGGCCTCTGCGTCGAAGGCGACATTGTCACACGACAGATCGGGCGCGTTGACCTCCAACGTCCAGATATCGCGCATGAACAGGTTCAAAAGCGCCAGTTCCCCGTCGCCGAACGCCCCTTCCCGCAAAAGAACCGACACGGTCTTTGCGATCCCGCCCGCTGACCGGGGCCAAGATCGGTCAGCGTGACGGTAGCAATCTCGGCGATGGGCACCCGACATCCCAGCTTGTGCCCCAGAAGAACGCAGCGCGTGTATTCGTTCTGCTCGCGCACGAAATCGTCGTAGGGATAATGCGGGCGCACAAAGCGGGCCGCCCCCCTCACCCCTTGGCTGGCATCCACAAGCTTGCGGTCGTTGAACACCTTGATCAGGTAACCGGGCCGCTCGGGATGCGCATAGACATCGCGCACCGACCCCTTCCCAACAGGGGTTTGGCCGCTCAAGCTCAGGCGTTCAGGAGAGCCGTTCATCTGGTTCAATGGCCCCCGGCCCTATGCAACCCGCGCTGCCTACCGCCCTGATCCAAAAGCTGTCAAGCACGGTGGCCAACGCCCGCGCCTTCAAACCGCGCCCCCGATCAGGAAGGCGCGAAACGACACCTGCTGATGACCGTTGGTCAGGATCACTTCGCCGCTTTCCAACCACACGACACTGTCGCCCGACGCGTTCCGCCCACGCAGGCGAAATCCGTCTTCCCCCAGAACCGCGAACGCGACGCCGTCCTCATCCTGCGCGACCTGCTCGAACAGGCGCTGCAACGCGGCCTGCGCCGGCGCTTCGGGCACGATCCGCACGGTTTCGGCATCGTCCCAGACAAACATGCAATGCAGCCGCGCCACCGCGCCGTCGGGCCAGACCTCCGCATCATCGGAAAGCGGGAGCACATCGCCCATCAGGCCAAAGGTTTCGCGCGCGGCAAAGCCATGTTCCGCGAACAGATCCCGCGTCGCCACACCGTAGCGCGCGCATCCAAAAATCGCGCCGGGCCGCGGGCTTGCCCCGGTGCCGCCAAAATACCCGCCAAGCGACCACAGGAACGGATCAATGGGTGTCGCCACGCGACCGCCCGGCTCTGCAACGGCGCTTGGAACACCTGCAAGCAGCGCGCGTTCAAAGCCGTTGCGATCCGCATAGGCCGCCTGCCCCAGCGCCAGAACCTGCGCCACGGGCAGGTCCAAGGGCTCCGCCCACGCGGGCGGCGCGCAGACCGCCAGAACTGAAATGAAAACCCTGAACCCCATGCTCGGGACGCTACCCGAGACATCACCGGTTTCGAAGGGGGAAAGTGGCGCGGTTGACGGGACTCGAACCCGCGACCCCCGGCGTGACAGGCCGGTA
>CAZPJO010000481.1:0-2172 GCA_964586895.1 uncultured Roseicyclus sp. | reverse complement strand
AACCCGATCATAGGTGACACACCGCCGGGCGCGACCAGAAGGCCGACCAAGGCGGTGAACACGACAAGCGACATCACCCGCGGCTTGAGCAGCGCGACATAATCGCCGAACCCCGCTTCACCTTCGATGACGTTGGGCTCAACGCCGGTTTGTGCAGTGAAATCGCTCATGATTGTCGCTTACTCGGCTGCGGCAAGTTCGATGTATTGCGGAGCCCGCGCACCGTCGAGCGAGGCAAAATCCGCCGCCTCACCGGCCAACCAGGCCGCGTATTCTTCGGGCGTGACAGCAAAGACCGTGATCGGCATGTAGGCGTGGGCTGCGCCGCAAAGCTCGGAACACTGGCCGAAATAGATGCCTTCCTGACCTTCGTTCACCTCGAAATGCAGCTCCGCCAGGCGACCCGGAACGCCATCCTGCTTCACGCCGAAGGCCGGGATCGTCCAGGAATGGATCACATCCGCCGCCGTGACCTGCACGACGATGGTCTGACCGGTCGGGATGACAACGGCGGTATCGGTCGCCAGCAGGAATTCATCGCGGCTGTAGCCGTAATCGGCCAGCTCATCCTCGGCCAGCATGAAGCTGTCGTAGGAGATGCCTTCTTCGGGATATTCATAGCCCCAGTACCACTGGTATCCCGTCGCGCGCACGACGACGTCGGCTTCGGGGATGGTCTGCTGCCGGAACAGCACCGGAAGCGAGAACGCGCCCAGGAACATCAGCATAAGCAGCGGCACCACCGTCCAGGTCACTTCGATCTTGGTGTTGTGCGTGAAGGTCGCCGGTTCGGGGTTGGCCTTCGCGTTGTGCTTGACCGCCGCATAGATCATCAGCGCCAGCACGAAAAGCGTGATCAAAGCGGCACTAATATGCAGGGCATAATCCAATGCCTGCAAATCCTGCGCGCCCGCGGTGACGGCCGGTTGAAAGTCGATCCCGCCGGGGATCGGTGCGCCGATCACGTCCAGCCCGTCGCGCATGCCGGTGGTCTGGGCCGAGGCTGCGGTCACGGTAAGAGTTGCGCCAAACGCGGCCCAAAGGCCGCAGAGCTTCATACGAAGTGCCATGTGGTCTGTCCTGTTGTCCGTTCGGTCGTCTGCGGCAGGGAGATACCCGCCGATCCGGTCCGGTCGTGTTCGCTTGGGCCAGACCATATCGTGTCAGCCTCTGCAAGGCAGTGGCGTAAATTGTCTCACTTGCGGCTGCATCCCCTGCCCCATCAGACCGCCGTGGTTGCACCGCAAAAGGTTAAACCTCGGTGACTTGTGGCCTGAAAATCCAGCATTTTTTGCCGAATTCAGTGTGCGTGGTCCCCGTTTCCACGCTCAGGCGAGACGGGGTGTCGCACCTTGGGCAAATCGGCATATGTATGGGGGGCAACCCAGGAGAGATTTCGATGTCCGACACCCCCCCATTCCGCCCGTTCGAGACCCACATTGACGAGGGCGCCGCCTTGCGCATTTTGCGGGCGGCCACCGATGGGGCCGAGGATGGCGAATTGTTCCTGGAACGCCGCCGCTCCGAAGTGCTGGTGTTTGACGATGGCCGCGTCAAGACGGCCTCCTACGATGCGGCACAGGGCTTTGGCCTGCGTGCCGTGAAGGGCGAGGTTGCCGGTTACGCGCATTCCACCGAGATGTCCGAGGCGGCCCTGCTGCGCGCCGCCGAGACGGCGCGCCTCGCGGTGGGCGATGGCGGCGGCACGCTGGCCGATGCGCCGCGCGGCACGAACGAAAAGCTCTACACCGATGCCGATCCGATGGCGGGGGCCGAATTCGGCGTAAAACTCGACACGCTGGCCGAGATCGACGCCTTTGCACGCGCCCTCGACCCCCGCGTCGTGCAGGTCAGCGCCTCGATGGCGGCCTCGCATCAGGAGGTCGAGATCCTGCGCCCCGAAGGCACCCGCGTGTCCGACGTGCGGCCCATGGTGCGCCTGAATGTCTCGATCATCGTCGAAGAGGCGGGCCGCCGCGAAAGCGGCTCTGCGGGCGGTGGCGGGCGCGTTGGGCTTGTCGGCCTGATGGGGCGTGCCCATTGGGAAAACGTGGCGCGCGAGGCGTTGCGGATCGCCGTGGTGAACCTTTCGGCCGAACCCGCCCCCGCAGGCACGATGGACGTGGCCCTCGGGCCCGGCTGGCCCGGCATCTTGTTGCACGAGGCCGTGGG
>CAZPJO010000480.1:1696-2172 GCA_964586895.1 uncultured Roseicyclus sp. | reverse complement strand
AGCGTCATGCCCGGTGTGCGCATGTTGAGGAAGGTGGTGATGAAGTTGATCGAGCCGAGGATCGACGAGGCACCAGAGACGTGGATCGCGAAGATCGCGAAATCCACGGCGCGGCTGGCTTTGGAGCCCTGGGCCGAGATCGGGGGATAGAAAGTCCAGCCGGGGCCAGCGCCGCCATCGACGAAGACGGAGCAGAACGCCAGGCAGGTGCCTGCGACATACATCCAGTAGCTGAGGTTGTTGAGGCGCGGGAACGCCATGTCGGGCGCGCCGATCATCAGCGGCATGAAGTAGTTGCCGAAGCCGCCGAACAGGGCGGGGATCACGACGAAGAACATCATCAGGACGCCGTGATAAGTGATCATCACGTTCCAAAGGTGCCCGTTCGGGGTACATTCGCCCGCGGCCGCCGCGATGAAACGCGCGCCTTCCAGGCACATGTACTGAACGCCGGGTTCCATCAGTTCGAGGCGCAT
>CAZPJO010000480.1:0-1686 GCA_964586895.1 uncultured Roseicyclus sp. | reverse complement strand
CACGTTCCACAGATGGCCGTCCGGATTGCCGTCCAGCTGATCCATTGCGCCCAACAAAACCTGCGCTTCGGCGGGATTGGCGCTGGCGATCATGCTCTCGAACGCGGCGACGGTTTCGGCACGCAGGCCGCCTTCAACCACGATCATGGCCTCGCCATCGATCGTCTGGGCCGCACTGGTCAGCGTGCCCTCAAGGCTGGAAAGCTCGCCCGCGAAGGCGTTTGTGCCCCCTCCGGCGGCGGCCAAGGCCTCGCCCAGACGTGCGAACACGGATTGCAGACCGTCGATGCCGGCCTCGTAGGGGATGTACATATACTGCACACCCGGCTCCATCAGCTCCAACCGCATGTAGACGGTGAAGGCCACCGACACGAGGCCGACAAGGCCCGCGGTAAAGAGGTAAAGGATACCGATATCCTTGTGGTTGGTGGACATGAACCACCGAACAAAGAAGTTCGGCCGCTCGTGGCCCTCATCATGCGAGAGCGTCGCGTCTGCCATGGTCGTCTCCTGTTCGCGTCTTTCTGCGCTTTTCATGCCGATCTGCCGGGGCGGGTCGTCAGGGGTCTGGGCGCAGGACCCCACGATAGGGGTCACTCAAAGTTATTTGGGTTTTGGTGTAGAGTGCCCGAGGTCGCGGATCAACGCGACATCTCGCGCCTGTGCAGGGATCGGGTGGGTTATTTTGGCGCAGGTCATCGTGGGCTTTCGGGTCGCAGGCGACATTGCACGACCGCAGGTTAAAAAACGCTTTCCGGGGCGCTGTTAGCGCGCCGCCAAAGGTGCGTCTGCCGCGAAGACCTGCGCAAAGCCGCGCTTGAGCGCCACGTCGACATCATCCAAAGTCACCGGCAGGCCCAGATCGACCAAGGACGTCACGCCGTGGCCTTCGATGCCGCAGGGCACGATGCCGTCGAAATGGCCAAGGTCGGGTTCCACGTTGATCGAAATGCCGTGGAAGCTGACCCATTTGCGGATCCGCACGCCGATGGCGGCGATCTTGTCTTCGCGCGGCGTGCCGTCGGGCAGGGGGGCTTTCTCGGGGCGTTCGACCCAGACGCCGACGCGACCGTCGCGGATCTCGCCACGGACATTGAATTCGGCCAGCGCGGCGATCACCCAGGCCTCCAGATGGTGCACATAGCGCCGGATGTCGCGCCCGCGGGTGTTGAGGTCGAGCATCACATAAGCCACGCGCTGCCCCGGGCCATGGTAGGTGTATTGCCCGCCGCGCCGGGTCTCGAACACGGGGAAACGGTCCGGGTCGCGCAGGTCGGCGGGCTTGGCCGAGGTGCCGGCGGTGTAGAGGGCAGGATGCTCCAGTAGCCAGACGGCCTCGCCCGCCTCGCCGCGCGCGATGGCGTTGGCGCGGGCCTCCATCTCGGTGATGGCGACGTCATAGGGGACGGGGGCGTCTGAGGTGATCCATTCGACCATGGACGGGGTTATGGGGGAGGCTGAGGGCTTGGACAAGACCCGTGAACCGGCCCTCCGTCTCACGTTGATCATTCAAATATGAATAGTTCTGCGGTCAAACTTGGGCGCAGCTATTCATTTATGAATGGGCAACGTGCTCGGACCGTCCTTACCGGGGCAAAAGCCCGGCCTCCCGGATCGCGGGCACATTGGCCCGGCTGACGGGGATTTCGGTGCCCCCGCTCAGGGTCAGGATCGCGCGTTCGCCAT
>CAZPJO010000479.1:0-2196 GCA_964586895.1 uncultured Roseicyclus sp. | reverse complement strand
GGCCATGGTGAAGGTCTTGCCGGTGCCGGTTGCGCCCAAAAGCACCTGATCCTGATCGCCGTCGTTGACGCCTTGCGAGAGTTCACGGATCGCGGTGGGTTGGTCGCCGGCGGGCTGGAATTCGGAATGCATGACAAATTGCTTGCCGCCTTCCATCTTGAGGCGGGCGCGGATGTCGTCGGGCGAACTGCCGGTGTCGGGCATTTGTTCGGGTGAATTGTTGTGCATCGGTCCCTCCGAAGGCTGCCCCTTAACAATGGAGCCTGAAACGCTGGCTGCAAGAGGGGGCATGTGTCAGGCGGGTTTTGGCGTTGGGAGCGGCGGGGGGAGAAGTTAATAATTGCTTAACAAATATGTAAAAAACGTTAATAAAATCAGAGGCTTTGGGGGTAATATTCCTTTGCGTAATTCCACCGCAGAGCGTATCAAAGTCAGGCAAGCAGCAGAAGCGGTTGCCGGCCCTCGGCCGATACCCACCCACCCCTCGCTCCCTCGGCCAGGGCTGGCAACCAACTCTTCTCCGGGCATCTCCAAGGCCTGCGTGACGTCGGTTCTGCGGTGAACGAGCCTTTCTTGCACCGGCTGGGGCAATGCCCGAACGCTGGGGCCAGCTAATGATCCCCTCTACCTCCCCCCTGACGGCAGTATCAAACGGAGCGGCGCTTCGGCGGGTAAGTGTACCCGTGCGGTGGCAGGGCGTGTGAAACTGTGCGGATGTAGGGCGTGCGGATGTAGGCCGTGCGCAACCGCGCGGAGGTAGGGAAAATGAACGGCGCTGTAGTGGCGCGAGCGGAACTGCCGCGACAGATCGACAATTGCGAAATCGGCGCGGCCTGTTCATAACGGGGGCGAATGACACAAAGGGTTCCCGCGATGCGTGCACGTATCTTCAAACCTGCGAAATCGGCCATGTCTTCGGGGCAGGCCAAGACCCGCGAATGGGTGCTGGAATATGCCCCGGCCGAGGCGCGGTCGATTGATCCGTTGATGGGCTGGACCTCATCTTCGGACATGAATTCTCAGGTGCGCCTGCGTTTCGATACGCTTGAGGCGGCGCAGGATTATGCAAAGGCCCATGGGATCGAGGCCGTCGTGACCAAGCCCAAGACACGCAAACCCAACGTCCGCCCCGGCGGCTATGGCGACAATTTCGCCACCAATCGGCGCGGAGCCTGGACGCATTGACCGCTCTGCGGGCATCACGTGCATTAACCGCTCTGCGGGCATCACGTGCATTAACCGCTCTGCGGGCATCAGGGGCATCGACCGCTCTGCGGATATCCAAGACATGAGCGAGGCACTGACGCTTGGCCCGGCCGATCCGAGAGATCCCGCGATTGCGGCGCTGGTCCAGACGCACCACGACACCTCGCGTTTGCAGTATGATGAAGCGGATTGTCATTCGCTCGACACGCAAGCCGTGGCCGAAAGCGGCGTTGCGATGTTCGCGGCATGGCTGGATGGGCAGGCCGTTGCGATCGGCGGTCTGAAGCCGTTCGGATCGACGTTTGCATCCGGGGCGGTGGAATTGAAATCCATGCACACGTCGCACGCGGCGCGGGGGCGCGGGGTTGCGACGGCGTTGCTGGAGCATCTGTTGCAGGCTGCGCGCGACGCGGGCCATGCCGATATCTACCTCGAAGCCGGGCGCGCCGACGACTATGCCGCCCCCGCCCGCGCGCTTTATGCCCGCCACGGGTTCACAGAATGCCCGCCGTTTGGCGATTACGTGGCCCGCGAGGCGAGCATCTTCATGACGCGGGCATTGTAGCGCCGGCCCTTGGCGCACATCGGGGCGCGTCTATACCGAAGATATACCAGGGATATACCGGTTCTATATTCCCGGCCTAGGCCGTGGACGCCTCGGGCCGCACCGGTTAAACCGAAGCCCAAGCGGGCCCATAGCTCAACTGGATAGAGCAGCCGACTTCTAATCGGCAGGTTGAGGGTTCGAGTCCTTCTGGGCCCGCCATTTCCTGCAGAGCAGATCGCACCGAGCGCTGCGCAAGGCGCAGTGGTGCAGCGGTTCTGGCGGCGTTGCATATGGGGGGAGGGCCGTCCGAATCGGATTGGCCAATTCCGCTCCATTGCCGCAGATGCAAAATGGGATTTTTGAAAAACCCCTCGAAATTCCGCACGTAAACAGGGATTTGCCCGTGAGTTGAGCGTTAAAATGTCGGCTTTTGAGTGTTCACC
>CAZPJO010000478.1:0-2202 GCA_964586895.1 uncultured Roseicyclus sp. | reverse complement strand
ACACCGAGATCGAAGAGACGCTGAACCTGCCGGGCTGGGCGTCACACTTCTGACGCCCTGAGCGGACGGGTTCCGGGCGGAGACGCGCACGCGCCTCAGCGCATGCCAAGCGCTTCCTTGTACATCTCCAACACCGCCTCTTCCTCGGCGATATCGTCGGGCTCGCGCTTGCGCAGCGCCACCACCTTGCGCAGCACCTTGGTGTCGTAGCCGCGCGATTTCGCTTCGGCCATGACCTCTTTCTGCTGATCGGCGAGATCCTTCTTTTCCATCTCAAGCCGTTCAAAACGCTCGACAAACTGGCGCAGTTCATCGGCGGTCACACGGTAGCTGTCGGGGCGGGCGGAGGCGTCGGATACATCATCCATCACAAGCGGCCTTTCAGGTGATTTGCGGCAAGAAGCCCTTGCGTATCGCCCCGCTGCGCGCGCTGCAAGGCTTGCCGTGGACAGCGCAGGCGTTAAGGTCCGCCGGGCAACAAAAGGGACGGCGAAAATGGGTTGGATGATCTTGCTTGGCACCGCGATGGCGCTGGTTGGTATCGGCCTTTTGGGATATTGCATCTATTCCGCCATTCTCGCCAAACGCGCAGGGCTTGACGATGCAGAAATGCGCACCCGGCTGCAAAAGATCGTGACGATCAACATGGGCGCGCTGTTTTTGTCGGTGCTGGGGCTGATGTTCGTGGTTCTGGGCGTTTTCCTGGGCTGATCGGGGCTGATTGCGGCTGATCCCGGCGGGTTTCGGCGCAGAGCGATCGCGACGCTTTACTTTGCGCGGCACGCAGGCATCCTTTTGCGGGCAACACCCCCGCCCGAAAGGATATCCGATGCGCGCCGCCCTGCCCTTTTTCGTCACCCTGATGCTTGTCGCGCCCGCGAGTGCTCAGCAAGCCACTGATGCAATTGCCCCCGAAGGCACGACCGGCACCGGCACGAGCGCCCTGTCAGAGCGCGCGCAAGCCGCACTTGCCGCGCGCGACGCCGGTGATCCGGTCATGGCGCAGGAGTGGATGGTCGCCGCCGCCAACCCGCTCGCCGTTGAGGCCGGGGCCGATGTGCTGGCCGCAGGTGGAACTGCCGCCGACGCCATGGTCGCGGTGCAGGCCGTCCTGGGCCTGGTGGAGCCGCAAAGCTCCGGCCTGGGCGGGGGGGCGTTCCTTGTCTATTACGATGCGCTCACGGGTGAATTAACCACGCTCGATGGCCGCGAAACCGCGCCCCTGGCCGCCACGCCCACGCTGTTTCAGGACGCGGACGGCGAGCCTTTGGGCTTTTTCGACGCCGTTGTTGGAGGCCTGTCGGTCGGCACGCCGGGCACGCCTGCGCTGATGGAAGACGCACATCGCCGTTGGGGCCGGGCCAATTGGCAGGGCCTGCTGGAGCCCGCGATTGCATTGGCCGAGGGGGGCTTCGCCGTCTCGCCGCGCATGGCGGGGGCCATCGCGAATGATGCCGAGCGCCTCGCCACCTTCCCCGCCACCGCCGCCTATTTCCTGCCCGGCGGCACGCCGCTGGCCGAGGGCGCGCTGCTGCAAAACCCGGCCTATGGCGCCACGCTGCGCGCGATGCAGGCCGAGGGCGCGGATGCGGTTTACCATGGCCCCATCGCCGAAGGGATCATCGACACATTGCGTTCGGCCGAGGGCAATCCCGGAGTTCTGTCGATGCGGGATTTGGCGATCTACGAGGTGATCGAGCGCCCCGCCGTTTGCGCCGCGTATCGGGGCATGGATGTCTGCGGAATGGGCCCGCCGTCGTCCGGCGCATTAACCGTGGGGCAGATCCTCGGGATGGCGGGAAGCTATGACCTGAGCACACCCGATGATCCCGACGCGTGGCGGATCATCGGCGACGCCTCGCGCCTCGCCTTCGCCGACCGGGGCCGTTACATGGCCGACAGCGACTTCGTGCCGATGCCGACCGAGGGCCTTGTTGACCCCGCCTATCTGGCGGAACGCGCCGGCCTTCTGGCGGGCGACGACGCCCTGCCCGAGGTCGCCCCCGGCACGCCCGAATGGGACCACGCGCAGCTTTGGGCCGATGATCAAAGCCTTGAGTTGCCCTCGACCTCCCACATCTCCATCGTCGACCGCTATGGCAATGTGCTGTCGATGACGACGACGATCGAAAACGGCTTTGGGTCGCGACTGATGGCGCCGGGTGGGTTCCTGCTCAACAACGAACTGACCGATTTCAGCTT
>CAZPJO010000477.1:0-2209 GCA_964586895.1 uncultured Roseicyclus sp. | reverse complement strand
CTTCAGGCCGTGGCTGGCGCTCTCCCAATCCGCCACGACCATCGCCGCCACCTGTTCGGGCGACCGGGCCCGCCCGCTTGCGACCCCGTAGACGGTGATCGGCATGTTCCGGCGGGTGAACATATCATGCATCCGCCAGAACCCGGCCCGCGCGCCGTATTCATAGATCGATTCCATGTTCCAATGCCGCTGCCCCTCCCAGGCAGCGGCACCGACGATCTCGGACAGGAAGGCCTCCGACGCTTGGTCACCATGAAGAACACAGTTTTCACCGCCCTCCTCATAATTCAGAACGAATTGAACGGCGATCTTCGCACCCTCGGGCCAATTGGCCGACGGCGGGCGTCCCGCGTATCCTGACATATTGCGACTGTATCGTTGCAAAGCGATCTCCCAATCCTATCTTCGCATAAACCGTGATGAAGAACCGGTCTTTCAAGAAAATTTTGAAAGAGTTTCCGTGGTTCTTGCATTTCCAACTATCGGGACATGCCGCAGACCTGTCACGCGTTAACCCGGAGGTGCATCATGGCTGGCTATCTGACAACCCACGTTCTCGATACGGCAAAGGGCAGTCCCGCCGCGGGCCTGCGGATCACGCTTTTCCGGATCGACGGGACGGCGCGGGTCAAGCTGGCCGAGGCGGTGACAAACGACGATGGCCGCACGGACGCGCCGATCCTGCCGCAAGATGCGTTCGAGACGGGCACGTTCGAATTGGTGTTCGAGGCCGGTGATTACCTGCGCACCCAGGGGGCGCCGACCGATTTCCTCGACGTGATCCCGCTTCGGTTCAAGATGGCGGAGCACGACCATTACCATGTGCCCCTCCTGCTAAGTCCCTTCAGCTTCAGCACCTATCGCGGAAGCTAGTCCCCGCTTTCTTCAGGCCAATTCGGCCTTCAGCTTTTCCGACATGAAGTCGATGAAGAACCGGCTTTTGGGATCCTGGTTCTTGCGGTGCGGATAAAGCACCGCCAGTTGCGCGTCCGGCGGCGGCGACTTCGCGCAGACCTGCACCAATGCACCGCTCTCAATATGGCTCTGCACCTCGAAGGCGGGCTTGTTCACGATCCCCCGCCCATCAAGCGCCCACGCCGTCAGCACATCGCCATCATCGCACGCATAGGGCCCGGTGACGTCGAAATTCTGAAACCCGTCGGTTGTGTTCAATGCCCACCGAAATTCGACCGAGCCCGGGAACCGGAGCAACAGGCACTCATGATCTTGGGTGATCAGGTCCGATCCATATTCGGGATGGCCCTTGCGTTCGATGTAGCCGGGCGACGCGCACAGGATCCGGGGAAAGGAGCCAATGGGTTTCATCATCAACCCCGAGTCCGGCGGATTGCCGACCACGAATGCCACATCCAACCCTTCGCCCGCCACATCCAACGCCCGGTCCGACAAACGCAACCTTGTGTGGACCTCGGGGTATCTTTCGCGGAACAGCGCAACATTGGGCGCGATCAGACGCCGTCCGATACCAAGCGGCGCCGAGACGAAGATCGACCCACGGGGGTTGAGGGTGACTTCATGCACCGCCGCTTCGGCCTCTTCCAACGCTTCAAGAACCTTGAGCGCCTTGGGGTAGAAAATCCGCCCCTGTTCGGTCGGCTGGATCGACCGCGTGGTGCGCGTGAACAGCCGGATGCCAAGTTGTTTCTCAAGCTCGCCGATCCGGCTTGAGGCCACCGCCGCAGAAACACGAAGATCGCGGGCCGCCGCCGACATGTTCTCAAGCTCATAGACCCGCGTGAACATTCTGATGTTGTTGATATTCGCCATCGATTATTCGGCTTTTCTTGAAGCTGATCCAGATAATCAGGAATTATCAGATAGCCGCCCCTGCGTATAGCGTGCCTCCAACCGCTTAAGAGGACGCCTGCAATGTATGATTTCGCCGTGTTCATGGATTGGCTCGCCTTTGCCTTCCGCTGGCTCCACGTCATCACGGCGATGGCCTGGATCGGGGCGTCGTTCTACTTCATCGCGCTCGATCTGATGCTCAAACCCGCCGACGATCTGCCCGATGGGGCCACCGGCGAGGAATGGGAGGTTCACGGCGGCGGCTTCTACAACACCGTGAAATACAACGTCGCCCCCGCCCGCCTGCCCGAACACCTGACCTGGCACAAATGGCAAAGCTACTGGACCTGGCTTTCGGGGGCGGTGCTTCTGATGCTGGTCTATTGGGGCGGGGCCGAAA
>CAZPJO010000476.1:0-2217 GCA_964586895.1 uncultured Roseicyclus sp. | reverse complement strand
CCCTGCGGATTGTCGGATGACCGGCTCGAACACATGTTTCCAGAAGGCGCGCGGGAACATGAACGTCTTGTAATAAAAGCCCGCCGGAAGGAACCGTGCAACCAACGCATTCACCGCGCCCACGTCGAATTCCAGCGACGGCCAATGGTTCTGGCTGGTGGCTTCCAGCCGCTCGAACAATTCGGTCGTGGTCACGCGCTGGTTCGGCTCGTGGCGGTCGCGGCGACCCAGATTAACGAGCGCGTTTGGCTCTTCGCCGCCACTGGCCACGATCCCGCGCGGGCGGTGGTACTTGAACGACCGGCCCACCAACATCTGATCATTGGCCAAAAGCGCGGAGGCCAGCGTGTCGCCCGAATGGCCACGCATCCACTTGCCATTGAAGGTGAATTTCACCGAACTTGCGCGGTCGATCAGGCGACCGTGGGTCGAGATGCGGTGGCTCATGTCAAAGCGACTCCGATTAATTCGACGCCCAGATCTCCCACTGCGCCAAGGTCTCGGCGACCTCACGCGTGGATAGATCAAGGGTTACGTTTTCTATGAAGACTTGTGTCGCGGCTTGCAGCGTCAGGTGCAGCGCGCCCAGTTCGGACAATTGCGTATCACTCAGCGTGATGAACCCGTCCGCATTGCGCGACACGACCGGCAGATCCAGGATGCGGTGCATGTCCAGCTCGATGAAGGACATGTCCCCATAGACGCGCTTGGGGTCGGTGGCCGGGCCAGGCCAGCCCCCGTTCCACACGGCATCTTCGGAAAAATCTTCGTGGCTCCAGCGCCACTGCAGGTTTCGTTGCAGGCGGATATGCGCGGGCGTCAGCATGACCTCGCCCTCGGCGTTCAGCCCGGCCCGCTCAGGGGTCATGTCACCATAACCGCTCACCAATTCCAGGATCCGGTCCGGCGTCACGTTGCGCGGCGTGTACGCGCCCGGCTGGACCTCGCCGAACAATGCCGCAAGCTTGAGAAGTGGCACCAGATCGATCCACCCATCGACCAGCGCCTGCGGCTCTTCGGTGCCCAGGGCCTCGGCCACGGCCTCCCACGGCGGCCCCGAGGTCAGCGGCAGGGACAGATCGGCCATCGGCGCGCCCGCCTCGGCCCCGTCGATGTCCAGCCGAAGTTGCCCGACCAACGGAAGCAGGCGCTGCGGATCGGGCGTCAGCACGCGCAATTCGCGGCGGTATCCCGGTTGGCTCAGCGCCGCCTCCTGCTCTGGTGTCAGGGACGGAGGCGTCATGCGGGCGTCCAGTCGGGGCGTTTCGCCTTGATTGCGGCGATGATATCGGCGGGCGGCTCATGGGTTTGCGCGCTATAGGTGCCAAAGACTTCAAGCGTGGCCGTGTCGCGCGCCGCAAGGAACCACTTGCCGCACCCCATCGCGTGGCGCCAACGCTCGAAATGCACGCCTTTCACGTTGGGGCGCATGAACAGGTATTCTTCGAACTGCGCGTCGGTGGACTCGGGGCCATAGCGCTTGAGATGCGCCTCGCCCCCGGCAGAAAGCTCGGTTTCACAGGCATCAACGCCGCAGACAGGGCAGGTCAGTGTCAGCATGAGGTGGCCTCCGCGCATATGAAAACGGCGGGCATCCGAAGACGCCCGCCGTTTGCGGTTAATCTGATTGGGTCTGTCTTAGTCGACCGGCGCAGGTGCAACCGGTGCGCTGGGTGCGGTCTGTTCCACTGCCGGAGCGGCAGCGTCGCCTTCGGGGACCGGACCCGTTCCGCCGCCCATGAAGATGATGGCAAGCACGAACAGCACGAGAATTCCGCCGATGAACATGAGCGCACCGGATCCTGAGCCGCCGCGGGTCGGCGGGGCGTAGTCGAAGGCTTGGTTTCTGTGGTCGTAGTCAGACATGAAGCATCCTCCATTTGGATGCCCCCAGCTTTGCGCCCTGCCCCGTTTGCCTCAACGCCCAAGCCACGCGGCGCGCGCCATCGGCCAGAAAGGGCCGCTTCGGCCCCATCCCATGCGCCAAAAACAGCCGCGTCCCGTTCACATTTTGTGACCGGCGGGACGTTGCCACGCCGCAGCGCAGAATTCGGATGCAAAAGCCAGCCCATCAATGCGCCACCCCGGCGGCAACGCTCTCGTCGATGAACCGGCCTTCGCGGAACCGTTCCATCCCGAACGCGTCGGTCAGTGGCGAGTGCCCCTTGGCCATCAATTCCGCAAAGCCCCAGCCCGACCCGGGGATCGCCTTGAACC
>CAZPJO010000475.1:0-2219 GCA_964586895.1 uncultured Roseicyclus sp. | reverse complement strand
CTCGATCCGGTACGGCAACCTCTACTACAACCCGTTCCACGCGCTTTCGATCGTGTTCCTCTATGGCTCGGTCCTGCTCTTTGCGATGCACGGCGCGACCATCCTTGCCGTCTCTCGTTATGGCGGCGACCGCGAGCTGGAACAGATCATCGACCGCGGCACGGCGTCCGAACGGGCCGGCCTGTTCTGGCGCTGGACCATGGGCTTCAATGCCACGATGGAAGGCATTCACCGGTGGGCCTGGTGGTTCGCGGTTCTGACCCCCATCACCGGCGGGATCGGTATCCTTCTGACCGGCACGGTCGTGGATAACTGGTTCATCTGGGCCCAGGAACACAACTTCGCACCCGATTACCTCGAACCCTATGGCTATGAGGCCTACGGCTCCTACGGGGATTTCGGCGGCATCGCTCGTGGGGAGGAGTAAGAGATGTTTCCCAAGTGGTTCGATAAATGGAATGACGACAATCCCACCAATATCTTTGGCCCCGCCGTCGCGGTGGGTGTCCTGGGTGGGGCGATCTTCGTCGCGGCAATGATCGTGGCCTGGGGGCAACCCTTTGCCACCGCTGCCATGCAGACCGGCCCGCGTGGCACGGGCATGCATGTGCAGGAATTCATCAGTGATCTCGAAGCCGGTGATCCCACCGTCATCGATTACTACACAGATGAGCCCTTCGTCCCCGAAGAGGGCGAGGAACTGGCCGGTGACATCTATGAAAACGTCCAGGTTCTGGGCGACCTCACGGATGCCAACTTCAACCGTCTGATGGGCGCGATCACCCAATGGGTCGCTCCAGAGGAAGGGTGCACCTACTGCCACGCAGGTGCGGCGGACGGCAACTACGCTGACGATGATCTCTATACCAAGGTCGTTGCGCGGAACATGTTGCTGATGACCCGCAACATCAACGTGAACTGGGATGCGCACGTCAACGCAAACTACCAGGTCGGCGTCACCTGCTACACCTGCCACCGTGGCCAACCGGTGCCCAACAACATCTGGTTCCGCGTCGGTCAGGTCAATTCCAACGCCGAAGGCTGGCCCGCAATCCAGAACCGGGCGACGATGACGTCGAACTTCACGTCGTTGCCGTCCACCTATCTGGAAACCTATCTTCTGGAGACGGAAGAGGGTGGCTATGCCCAGATCGTGGTGCATGATCTTGAAAGTCGGGTGCAACAGATGCCGGGCGATCCGCTGATCCAGCAGACCGAGATGACCTACGCGTTCATGAACTACATCTCGAACTCGTTGGGTGTGAATTGTGTCTTCTGTCACAACTCGCGCGCCTTTTACGATGGGGCGCAGAACACGCCGCAATGGGGCACTGCATCGCTTGGCATCATCATGGTGCAGGAGATGATCGCGGACTACCTCCTTCCGCTTGAGGATGTGTACCCCGAGAACCGCCTTGGCCCGGTCTTTGGCGACGCGCCTCTTGCCGCCTGCCGCACCTGTCACCAGGGCTACCAGCAGCCGATGCAGGGCCTGAACGTGATCGCGAATTGGCCCGAGCTTAACGTGATCGACGGCCCGCCCGATTACTCGGCCTGGGAAGAAGCGGCATCTGAATAAGCAAAACGCGGCGGCGGGATCATCCTTGCCGCCGCCGTTCCATCCGGTGGACGTCAGACCCCACTGGTTCAGGCCCCAATAAGCCTGTCAGAGACGGAGAATGACCCAAATGGACCGCCCTCAAACCCCCATCCTCGATCAGGTCACATACCCATCCGACCTGCGCCGCCTTTCCGACGCCGAGCTTGCCCAATGCGCCGATGAACTCCGCGCCGAGGTGATCTCCGCCGTGAGCGAAACCGGCGGTCACCTGGGATCATCGCTGGGTGTCGTCGAACTGTCCGTTGCCATCCATTCCGTCTTCAACACACCCTATGACAAGCTCGTCTGGGACGTCGGTCACCAATGTTATCCGCATAAGATCCTGACCGGCCGCCGCGACCGCATCCGCACCTTGCGGCAGAAGGGCGGCCTTTCCGGTTTCACCAAACGCGCGGAGTCCGAATACGACCCGTTCGGCGCTGCGCATTCCTCCACCTCCATCTCGGCCGCGCTTGGCTTTGCCATGGCCTCCGACCTGGGTGAGGCCACCGGCGATGCGATTGCCGTGATCGGCGATGGCTCGATCTCCGCCGGCATGGCTTACGAGGCGCTCAACAACGCCGGCGATCTGGGCAAACGGCTCTTCGTGATTCTCAAC
>CAZPJO010000474.1:866-2228 GCA_964586895.1 uncultured Roseicyclus sp. | reverse complement strand
GCCGAATGCTCGCTGTCGACGGGCAGGATACGCGCATTGGACCCGCGCGCTTGCCGCAAAAGAAGGGGGCCCGCCGTGACGAGGCTTTCCTTGTTGGCCAGCGCAAGCGTCGTTCCATGGCGCAACGCGGCGAACCCCGGCGCCAGGCCCGCGGCGCCCACGATGGCCGACATGATCCAATCGGCGGGCCGGTCCGCGGCCTCCACAAGCGCCGCCTCGCCGGCCGCCGCCTCGACGCCGCTGCCCTCAAGCGCTGCGCGCAGATCCGGCAACAATCGCTCGTCGGCCGTGACCGCAACCTGCGCCTTCAGCCGCCTCGCATCTGCGGCGAGTTGCGCGATGTTGCGCGCCCCGCTCAGCGCCACGACCTCATAGGCATCCGCATCGCGCGCAATCAGGTCGATGGTATTCTGCCCGATGGACCCGGTCGCCCCAAAGATCGACACGCGCCTGCGGCTCATGGCGTCACCGCAAAACCGGCCACCACAAAGGCCAGACCCGCCACCGTGAAGGCCCCCAGCATCCCGTCGAACCGGTCCAGCGCGCCGCCATGACCCGGCAGGATCTTGGAGCTGTCCTTGACCCCTGCCCTGCGTTTCAGCGCGCTTTCCGCGATATCCGCCATCTGCGCGGCGAAGGCGACCACCACCAAAAACACCATTCCCACGATCACCGCAGGCCCCGGCTCCTGCGCGCGCAGGCCCACGACAATCGCAATGATTGCCGCCATCATCCACCCCGAGACCGTGCCCGACCACGTCTTGTTCGGGCTCAGGCTTGGCCAGAATTTCGGCCCCCCGATCAGCTTGCCAAAGAAATAGCCCGCCACATCCGTGGAAATCACCACCGCCACCACCAGCCACATCGCCAGCGGCACCGATTGGTGCAGGTAGAAAAACAGGAATGTCGCCAAGGGGATCATGCCGCCGAACAGCGTCTCCAACCGGCTTTTGCGCACCGGGATCATCACCACGATCATCGTGACGACCAGAACGCCGACCGCAACCGGCGACAGGGCCAGAACCTCCGCCCCCACGTTCAGGCGATCCTCAAGGATCAACGCCAGGGCCAGCAAGGCCGAACCGATCACCGTGGCGATCCGCGCGAACGGTTTGGTCAGCCGAATGATCAGGCGGAAATATTCCCAAATCATGATGGCGCCGAACACCGACAGCAGAAGCGCCAGAACCAGCCCCCCCAGCCACAGGCCAAGGCCCGCCACCGACAACAGCACCAAGGCCGACAAGACGCGCGGGACAAGGTCCGCGAATTTCGGCCCGCCCCCCATCGCGCGGTTCAGGCCGAAATGGCGCCGTAGCGGCGGTCACGCACGGCATAACGGCCCACCACCTGCGCGAAAAC
>CAZPJO010000474.1:317-856 GCA_964586895.1 uncultured Roseicyclus sp. | reverse complement strand
ATCCCGGCCACCGTAACTGCAACACAGCGCGTTGAATTCGTTGCGCGTGAAGTCGGGCCAAAGCGTGTCGATAAATTCGTATTCCGCATAGGCCGATTGCCACAGCAGAAAGTTCGAAATCCGCGCCTCGCCGCTGGTGCGGATCACCAGGTCGGGGTCGGGCAAGACATGGGTATCAAGGTAGCGCGGGAACGTCTCGTCGCAGACATCGCGCGGGTTCAGCTTGCCCATCTCGACATCATGGGCCAGACGCCGCGCCGCACGCGCCACCTCGTCCCGGCCGCCGTAATTCAACGCAATCGTCAGGTGCACGCGGTCATTGTCCGCCGTCAAAAGCTCCAGCCCGTCCATCAGATCGACCAACGCCGGCTCAAGCCGCACCCGGTCGCCGATGAACCGCACCCGCACGCCTTCCTGGAACAGGTTCTGCGACTCGCGCCGGATGTAGCGTTTGAACAGCTTCATCAACCCCGCGACCTCGGTCTGCGTCCGCTTCCAGTTCTCGGTCGAAAACGCAAAAATCGTCAGGTACTTGATAT
>CAZPJO010000474.1:0-307 GCA_964586895.1 uncultured Roseicyclus sp. | reverse complement strand
CCCACAAGGCGCGGACGATTGCGCATCTGCGCCCACCGGCCATTGCCATCCATGATGATGGCCACATGGTCGGGTGATGCGTTTTTTTGTGTCATCAAGCGTCCTTTCGCGGCGCACACAGCCTGTCGCCATGCCGTCCGTGCCCGTGCACCACCAGCCTCAAACCTGCATGATCTCTTGCTGCTTGGTCTCCAGCGCCTCGTCCACACGCTTGATGTAAGTGTCGGTCAGTTCCTGCACCGCACCTTCCCAGAACTTCGCGTCATCCTCGGATGTGTCGGCCTTCTTGACCTGATCCATCCCGTCG
>CAZPJO010000473.1:0-2230 GCA_964586895.1 uncultured Roseicyclus sp. | reverse complement strand
CGGAAGATCAGCGTGCGATTGGCCCAGGGGCAGGCATGCGACACGTAAAGGTGGTAGCGCCCGCTTTCGGCCTTGAAGCCGCCCTCGCCCGTCGGACCCGCGCTGCCATCGGCGGTGATCCAGTTGCGAAACTGCGCCTCGGTGCGCTTGAAGGCCCCACCGGAGGCCTTGGTGTCATACCATTTGTCGTGCCATTCGCCGTCGATCAATAGGCCCATCGGAAAACTCCTTTGCGTTGCAGGTGTGCGCTCAGCGGCCGGGATACCGCCCCGCGCCTGCACCATAAACGCCCACAGGCGCAGGGACGGTTCCACATCAGCGCACATTGGCCGCCATGAGACGGATGGGCGTCAGCCCCCGGCGCGCCGCCGCGCGCGGAAGCTTTCGGCCTTGGCGCGGTTGCCGCAGCGGGCCATGTCGCACCAACGCCGCCCCGTGCCCCGGCCATGGTCGATGAACAGCCGCGTGCAGCGGTGGCATTCCGACAGGCGGGCCACATCGGCAGAGGTCATCAGGGCATGGGCCCCAAGCGACAGGACATCGGCCTGCGTGCAGCCCGGCCCGGGGATCAGCGACAGACCCCGCGGCGACAGGACGATATCGGCGCGCGACAGGCCCGCGCGGATTGCATGTTGCACCGGCGCGGCGATGCAGGGATCAGGCGCCTGCCCGGCGGCCATCGCGGAGAAGGCGCGGTAGAGCCCCTCGCGCAGCGACAGAAGCGTTTCGAGCGACGAACAGGCGGCCTCTGACAGGCGCGCATCATCCAGCAGCGCGATCAGCCCCGCGTGATCGGAAAAGGCGTTTTGGACACGTGTTTTACCGTCATCCTCGATCGAATTAACGAATCTGAGGACCGGAATATCGAGGTTTGTCATGGAGTCCGGGTCGCCCGACCATGGTGAATGAACAGATGAAGCGAAATCTTATATAAGTATTCTGCGCTGCCGCATCGGTGATCTTGCCAGTAGAATCGGGCGGAATCCGGGACATGTCCACCAAAGGTGCCGCAGTGCCCATAAATCGGCGGAGTTCTGTCATTGACCTGTCGTTAACTGCGATCACAGTAAGGTCCGAACGGCCAAGCACCAACACCCAGAGGATACAATGTCCGAATACCTGCCCAAAGAATTGCGCGCGCAACTGGCCGCCGCGCAGCGCAAGGCGAAGCGCAAACGCGCCACCCGCTCGGTCCATATCGGTGACGAGGCTTTTGCGATTCTCGACATGTCCGACAACGGATTTGCGGTGGCCGCCGACGACACGCCGCACCTGCGCGGATTGGTGGATATCTTCGAGGGGCCCCGGCACCTGTACCAGGCGTTGATCGTGGCCTCGGCGGAGGCGGGCGACGTGACGCGATACGATTTCAAGCGCAACACCGCCGCGATGGCGGCCCCGCCGGTGGATTTCGAGCAAACGGCCCGCCGCCCCGCCGGATTGCTGTCCAAGGCCTGATCAAAGCGCAGGCTTCGTGCGGCAATGCGTGGCGTGGCGGGATAATCTTTCGCCGCTGGACATATCACGGTCGATCTTTCCCAAGTAATTGCGCCCGATCGCACGTAACCTGCGACGCAATGCAATTGTGCGCCCGGGGAGCCTTACAATGATCGAAACGCCATATCTTCTGTTCCTGGGCGACGCGCCCGACCAATTGGGCGCAAAGGTGGCCCAGGGCATCCGCGACTGGCGACCCGACAATGTCATCGGGCAGTTCCGGATGGAGGGCTGCGGCGCGGATGTGAAGGTGGCCGACATGGACCTGGCCGCCGCCAAGGCCGCTGGCGCGAAGACGCTTGTGGTGGGCGTGGCCAACCGGGGCGGCATGATTTCAAGCGCCTGGAAGCGGGTCCTGATCGAGGCGTTGAGCGAGGGATTCGACATCGCCTCGGGCCTGCACAACCTTCTGAGCGATGAACCCGATCTGGTGGGGGTGGCGGCGGACTACGGGCGGCAGCTGCACGACGTGCGGATCCCGTCCGTGCCCTATCCGATTGCCAATGGCGAGAAACGGTCGGGCAAGAGATGCCTGGCAGTGGGCACGGATTGTTCGGTGGGCAAGATGTATACGTCGCTTGCGATGGACAAGGAGATGAAGGCGCGCGGGTTGAAGTCGAGTTTCCGCGCGACGGGGCAGACGGGCATCCTGATCACGGGCGACGGGGTGCCGCTGGACGCGGTGATCGCGGATTTCATGGCGGGTGCGGTCGAATGGCTGACGCCCGACAAT
>CAZPJO010000472.1:0-2235 GCA_964586895.1 uncultured Roseicyclus sp. | reverse complement strand
ATGCAGCCCCCTTGATCGTGGCGCAGGAATTGGGCTTTGCGGAAGGCGAGGGTATCGCGCTTGACCTGATCCCGGCACCGTCGTGGTCATCGGTGCGCGACATGCTGGCCTTCGGGCGGGTGGATGTGGCGCATCTTCTGTCGGTGGTTCCGGTTGCTATGGCGCTGGGGTTGGGGGGCGTGGCCACGTCCCTGTCGGCGGCGTCGGTCTTGTCGGTCAACGGCAATGTCATCGGCGTCAGCCGCCCGCTTGCGGCCAAGCTGCGCGGTGCGGGCCACCCGTTCGACTTCGCTGATGCGGCGGCGGCGGGCGCGGCCCTGGCGCGGGCTGCGCCGGACGGGCTGACCATCGGTGTGCCGTTCCCGTTTTCCATGCATGTCGAATTGCTCCATGTCTGGCGTGAGGCCACGCCCTTGTCGGGTGTCCCGCTGGAGATCCGGACCGTGCCGCCCCCGATGATGGCCGAGGCGCTCGCCGCCGGAGAAATCGACGCCTTCTGCGTGGGCGAGCCGTGGGGATCGGTCAGCGTGGATGGCAATATCGGGGCACTCCTGTTGCCGGGCAAGGCGATCTGGAATTTCGCGCCCGAAAAGGTGCTGGCGACCCGCCAGACATGGGCAGACACCGAAACGCAGCTTCTGGGCCGATTGATCCGGGCGGTCTGGCGCGCTGGCCGGTGGTTATCGGAACCGGCAAGCCGCACCGCCGCGGCCGAGCTTCTGGCCAAGCCCGCGTGGCTTGATATGCCGGCAGAGGTCATTGATCGCGCCCTCTCGGGGCATTTCACCATCTCGTCGGACGGCGAGCTGCGCGACGTGCCCGGATATCTCGAATTTCACCGCGGGGCCGCCGGGTTTCCATGGCGCTCGCAGGGCAAGTGGATCGGCCATCAGATCGCCGCGCGCACCGGCCTGAACCCCGCGGATGCCATCGCCAGCGCGGGCCGGGTGTTCCGCAGCGACCTCTACCGCGCGGCGCTGGATGGCACCGGCGCGGAATTGCCCGGCGCATCCGAAAAACTCGAAGGCTCCCTCATTCATCCGATGGGGGTGGGGGGGGTGGTTTTGGAGGGGGATGCGTTCTTTGATGGGCGGATTTTTGATCCTTACGATCCTTGATGCCCAAATTTTGGGCTAACTCCACCCCGGGTTGCGGCGTTGCAGCATTCGACGCGGATATGGGGCTTGCCCGACTCGGGACGAAATGCTTCGGTTGTCTTGCACGGAGGCAATGGCGTCTTCGTCCCGAATTTCCCAAAGCCCGGGATTGCTGAGCAAAGCCGCTCGAATGTGTCGCCCCTCCCGCGACATGTTCGGCGGCTTTTTGTCATTTGTCCGGCGCCCAAGCGCACCGGCCCCAGCCAGGAGACGATCCATATGAACCGTATCATTGCTGCCCTCGTGACCACCACCGCCCTTGCCGGCCCGCTCGCCGCGCAAGACCTTGAAGTGGACGAACTCACCTTTGGTTTCATCAAACTGACGGATATGGCGCCGCTCGCTGTTGCCTATGAGCTTGGCTATTTCGAAGACGAGGGCCTGTTCGTGACGCTGGAGGCGCAGGCCAATTGGCGCGTGCTTCTGGACGGGGTCATCGACGGCACGCTCGACGGGGCGCATATGCTGGCAGGCCAGCCCATCGCGGCGACCATTGGCTATGGCACGCAGGCCAATATCATCACGCCCTTCTCCATGGACCTCAACGGCAACGGCATCACCGTATCGAACGAGGTGTGGGAGCTGATGCGCCCGCATATCCCCTCGATGGACGATGGCCGCCCGCAACATCCCATCTCGGCCTCTGCGCTTGTTCCGGTGGTCGAGCAATTCCGCGACGAGGGCACGCGGTTTGACATGGGCATGGTGTTCCCGGTGTCCACGCACAATTACGAAATCCGCTTCTGGCTGGCTGCCGGGGGCCTTAACCCCGGCTTCTACAGCCCTGATGACATTACAGGAACCATTGATGCGGATGTGTTCCTGTCGGTGACGCCGCCGCCGCAAATGCCCGCCACTCTGGAGGCCGGAACGATCTTTGGCTATGCCGTGGGCGAGCCGTGGAACCAGCAGGCCGTGCAGCGCGGGATCGGCGTGCCGGTGATCACCGATTACCAGCTTTGGCCCAACAACCCCGAGAAGGTCTTCGGCATCACCGAGGAATTCGCGGCAGAGAACCCCCCCCCCACGCAAGCCGTTGTGCGGGCCCTGATCCGGGCGGGGATGTGGCTTGACGAGA
>CAZPJO010000471.1:0-2238 GCA_964586895.1 uncultured Roseicyclus sp. | reverse complement strand
CGCACGGAGCGAGCATAGACGATGTCCCCAAGGCTCAGGACCGCAACTTCGGTCGTGCCGCCGCCGATGTCCACGACCATGGACCCGGTCGGATCGGTGATCGGCATGCCCGCGCCAATGGCCGCCGCGATGGGTTCCGCGATCAGGCCGGCTTTGCGTGCGCCTGCGCCCAGAACCGATTGGCGAATGGCGCGCTTTTCAACCGGTGTCGCGCCGTGGGGCACACAGACGATGATCTTCGGCTTGGAGAACGTCGTGCGCTTGTGGACCTTGCGGATAAAGTGCTTGATCATCTCTTCGGCCACGTCGAAATCGGCGATCACACCGTCCCGCATCGGGCGGATAGCCTGAATTGAGCCGGGCGTGCGACCCAGCATCAACTTGGCGTCCTCACCAAATGCGAGCGCCTTCTTCACGCCGTCCTTGACCTGATAGGCCACGACCGACGGTTCGTTCAGGATAACGCCACGGCCCCGCACATAGACAAGCGTATTCGCTGTCCCGAGGTCAATCGCCATGTCCGACGAGAAGAGGTTACCAAGAAATCCGGCCATGGGGGCGCGTCCGTTCGTCAATTCAAAAACGGGCCTCCCCTTCACGAGGACGCCCAGCAGAGTCTAAGGCATATAGACGCTAGACCCTTCACGCCGCAAGGGGGCGGGGCCGGGCGCGTCGGCGCAGGGCCGCTACTCTGATAGGAAGCAATTCGCGGATCAGTTAGGTGGGACAGCGCACATTCCACCAAATGTCGGTTCTATCGAAATCGGGTTCCGGCTCGAACTGAAGCCTTGATTTCGACCAAACCCAACAACCGCTTCGACCCTCTACAAGCAGCACCGCATGGTAGGTGAACATTTCCCGGAAAGGCCCTCCCACGTTAATGCGCGTGTCGTTACCCAGATCGAGGCCACGTAGATCGCGCCAATTTGTAGGGGGCTCGTAGGTCTCATCGTCTCCGATCAGAATCTGATACGGCGCGCCATCAGCAATACTCTGTGCCGACCGATATACTGAATAGCAAGAGACCAGCGACCAACCCGCGATTGCCAGAACTGTGCCAAGAGAGAGCAGTGTCAGGATCGAGCGGTTCGGGGCGCGGAAGCGCAAGCTCTCTCCCAAGAAGATCAATCCGGCCAAAACGCAGATCAGATAGAGCAATTGCCTGAGTTGTGCGGCGTCGGTATCCATCAGAGCTATTGGAAAAAACCCAAGGAAAGTGGCAGGCAGTAGTGCAAACAGCGCAATCCATCTGGCGGCGGGCCAGCCATCGCCCGGAAGTGCCCAAAGAACAAACCCCAAAGGGAATGAATACGCGAACAGGAGGTTTCCAAGAGCGGCTAGGAAAATGAGGCCCGCCTCAGCATTGCCGCGGTAATCCGGCACCGGCCACAGGTGTTCCTGCCGAAGGATGCCGAACCAGATCAAGGAAGGCGCCAAGAGGGGCACCCAGAAAACGGGTGCCCCGAGCGGCCTTGGCCTACCCCACATCCTTGTAGCTGACCTCCTTTACATCCCCGCCGGTCTTCTCCCGCCGCACGATCAATCGGTTGAGCGCATTCACATAGGCCTTGACGCTGGCCACGATTGTATCGGTATCTGCCGACTGGCCGGTGGCGATGCGCCCATCTTCCTCGACCCGCACGGTCACTGTCGCCTGCGCGTCCATGCCTTCGGTCACGGCGCTCACTTGGTAGAGCTGCAACGACGCCTCGTTTGGAAACAGCGCCTTCACCGCGTTGAACGCTGCATCAACCGGCCCGTCGCCTTGCGCGGTGGCCTGCATATCCTCGTCGCCCACGCGCAATGTCAGATCCGCCGATTGCGGCGCCTCAGTCCCACAGATCACGCGCAGGAACCTGACCTCCAGATGGCCCTCGCCGTCCGACCCCGCATCGGTGACCAGCGCGATCAGGTCATCGTCGAAGACCTCTTTCTTCCGGTCGGCCAGCGCCTTGAACCGCACGAACAGATCGTTGAGCTGATTGTCGGCCATGTCATAGCCAAGGTCTTTCAGCTTGGAGCGCAAAGCCGCCCGCCCCGAATGCTTGCCCATGACGATATTTGTCTCGGTCAGGCCCACATCTTCGGGCCGCATGATCTCGAACGTGTCGGCGGACTTCAGCATGCCGTCTTGGTGAATGCCGGACTCGTGCGCGAAGGCGTTCTTGCCGACGATGGCCTTGTTTGGCTGCACGTTGAAACCCGAAACGGTCGCGACCCGTCGGCTCAGGTGCATGA
>CAZPJO010000470.1:0-2245 GCA_964586895.1 uncultured Roseicyclus sp. | reverse complement strand
GCACTGTGGTGGGCGAAGATGCGGATTTCTTCTACTTCCCGTCTTTCGAGGGTGAAGATCTCGGCAACCCGGTTCTGGGTGGCGGCACGCTGATGGCCGTGACGGACCCCAACGATGCCACCATGGCGTTCATGGAGTTCCTGCAAACGCCCTTCGCCCACGAGGTGATGATGGCGCAGGGCGGCTTCCTGACCCCGCATTCCGGCGTGAACCTCGACACCTATTCGTCGGATGTCGAAGCCGGTCAGGGTGAGATCCTGCTCAACGCGACGACCTTCCGCTTTGACGCCTCCGACCTGATGCCGGGCGCGATCGGTGCGGGCGCGTTCTGGACCGGGATGGTGGATTTTGCGGGCGGCGAAGACGCCAACACCGTGGCCACCGCGATCCAGGAAAGCTGGGACGCGCTGCAGTAAGGCCTGACGGTTTTCTGTGACGCTTTGATACGCTCCCCTCGGCCGCACCACGCGCGGCCGGGGCCCTCCGCAGAAACGGCTCAGGCCCTGTCTGCGACACCACCGACGCAAGATCGACATAGGGGAGGACCGCCATGAACCCGGCGCTGCAGGGACTGATCACGATCATCGTGGGTGTGGGCGGGTGTGTTGCCTATTTCTACTTCTCCAATCAGGTCCTCGATAAGGTCCTGTTTCCGGGCCGCGGACCGAATGCCGGGCGCAATATCAACCGCGCCAATGCAATCCGGCCCTGGCTGTTCCTGTTTCCCGCGATCCTGGCACTTGGCCTTTACCTCGCCTATCCGGTTGTCGAAACGCTGCGCCTGTCGATGATCGACCGCAACAATGGCGGCGCGTTTGTGGGGGCCGACAATTACATCCGCATGTTCGGCGAAGAGAAATTCTGGGAAGCCGTGCGCAACAATTTCCTGTGGCTGCTGATCGTGCCCGCCGCTTCGACCGCCTTTGGCCTTCTCGCGGCACAGCTCACCGATCGGATCGGCTGGGGCAATATCGCGAAATCGCTGATCTTCATGCCGATGGCGATCTCCTTTGTCGGCGCGGCCGTGATCTTCAAACTGATCTACGACGCCCGCCCCGAAGACGTGGCGCAGATCGGCATCCTCAACGCGCTCTACCTGCAATTTGGTGGCGAAAGCCCGATCACCTGGCTCACCGTGCCGTTCTGGAACAACCTGTTCCTGATGATCGTGCTGATCTGGATCCAGACGGGTTTTGCCATGGTGATCCTGTCCGCCGCCCTGCGCGGCATCCCCGAAGAAACCGTCGAGGCCGCCATCGTCGATGGCGCGGGCCCGTTCCAGATCTTTTTCAAGATCAAGATCCCGCAGATCTCGGGCACCATCGTCGTGGTCTGGACCACCATCACCATCGTCGTGCTCAAGGTCTTCGACATCGTCTTCGCCATGACCAACGGGCAATGGGAAACGCAGGTTCTGGCGAATTACATGTACGATAAGCTCTTCCGCGCCAACGATTGGGGTGTGGGCTCGGCCAGTGCGATGATCATCATGTTGATGGTGACGCCGATCCTTGTCTGGAACGTCTACAACGCCCGCAAGGAGATGCGGTGATGGTCTGCGGCGAAAGGGGGGGATGCACTCATGGATAATATTGCTGGCAAGAAATCGGGCCTCACATGGGCGGTGCATATTTCGGTCCTCGCACTCGTGCTGTTGTGGGTGTTTCCGACCCTGGGCCTTTTGGTGTCGTCGTTTCGCACCGGGGATCAGATCACCTCATCTGGATGGTGGGCAGCGCTGTTTCCGGCCGAATTGAACGAGACGTTGCGCACCGCTGACCCGGACGATTTCCGCTTCGAGCGCGATGGCGTATTTGTGGTCGAAGGCAACCTCTATGTCGTCGATGGCCGCGTCGAAAGCGCCGATGGCGTCAGGGCTGAAATCTCGGTCTGGGGCACTTCTTCGCGCGCGATTGACGACTTTGTCGCCGGCGAGACCGCCGATCTGGGCGACGGCGAAGAGATCACGGTGCAGGCCAACGGCGACTACATCTGGACCGGCAACGACGATCAGATCTCGGGCCGCGGCCAACGCGTCTTCGCCACCGCCGAAACACCGCCGGAATTCACCACCAACAATTACCGCAACGTTCTGTTTGACCCGACCAACCGCGAGGGGATGACGCGCGCTTTTTTCAACACGCTGACCGTGACGATCCCGGCGACGATCATCCCGATCCTGATCGCGGCCTTCGCGGCCTATGCTCTGGCCTGGATGGATTTCAAAGGGCGCGGCCTGCTCATC
>CAZPJO010000469.1:0-2256 GCA_964586895.1 uncultured Roseicyclus sp. | reverse complement strand
GCCGGACCTGACGCGCCACCTCTTCGGCGGCCTCAAGGTTGGTCTTGGTGGCCGTTTCCTCGATCGAGCCTTCCTTGGTGGCCCGGCCCGAGTTCACGTCGATCGCCACCAGCGCTTCGGTGATCCCGATCACGATATAGCCGCCCGATTTCAACTGAACCGTCGGATTGAACATGTCGGCCAGGTAGCCTTCGACCTTGTGACGCGCAAAAAGCGGCATCGGGTCGGTGTATTGCTTCACGTTCTTGGCGTGGCTCGGCATGATCATCTTCATGAAGTTCTTGGCGTGCTTGTAGCCCGCCTCCCCCTCCACAAGGACTTCGGTGATATCGCGATTGTAAAGGTCACGGATCGTGCGGTGGATCAGGTCGCCTTCCTGATAAATGGGCGCCGGTGCCGTCGATTTCAGCGTCAGTTCCCGGATCTGTTCCCATTGGCGCTGCAGATATTCGTAATCGCGCTTGATCTCGGTCTTGGTGCGCTGCGCACCCGCCGTGCGCACGATCAGGCCCGCGCCCTGCGGCACGTCCATCGCCTGCGCGATTTCCTTGAGTTTCTTGCGGTCGGATGCGTTGGTGATCTTGCGGCTGATCCCGCCGCCGCGCGCCGTGTTCGGCATCAACACGCAATACCGCCCGGCCAGCGACAGATAAGTGGTCAGCGCCGCGCCCTTGTTGCCACGCTCTTCCTTGACCACCTGCACCAGCAGGATCTGACGCACTTTGACGACTTCCTGGATCTTGTATTTGCGCGGGCGCGGTTTGCGCACTGGGCGGATTTCCTCGGCGTCGTCATCGTCGGCGACGGTTTCGGTGTCGCCGTCATCATCTCCGTCGTCGTCATCCGACGCATCATCGTCGGCTGCGTCACCGGCTTCTTCCACCGGGGTCTCTGCAACCAATTCCATCGGCGACAGGCCTTCGACGTCATCGTCATCGGACGCCTCGGGTGCCTCGCCGCCTTCGTCCAGATCGACCACATCCATGCCGGAGGGCGTTTCGGTCGCGACCGCATCGGTGCCGGTGTCCTCGGCCTTGGTCTCGGACGATTTGCGCCGACGCCGACGGCGCTTGGGCTTTGCGGTGGCCTCTTCGTCTTCGCGGGCCTGCTGTTCGGCATAGGCGCGCTCTTCGGCCAGAAGGGCCTCACGATCCGCGACGGGGATCTGGTAATAATCGGGGTGGATTTCCGAAAACGCGAGGAAGCCGTGCCGGTTTCCGCCGTAATCGATGAAGGCTGCCTGCAACGAGGGTTCGACCCGCGTCACCTTTGCCAGATAAATGTTTCCTGCGAGTTGCCGCTTGTTCAGCGACTCAAAGTCGAATTCCTCAACCCGGTTTCCGTCTGCCACCACAACGCGGGTTTCTTCCGCGTGGGTGGCATCGATTAGCATTTTCTTCGCCATGATATCCTTGCTCGTGATCCCGACGCGCACGCCTGCGCGGGGCAAGGCCCTGCACGGCGGGTTGCGGGTGATCACGTTGTGCTGATGTCGCGACAAGCCCGGGCCCCACGGACGGGGCCAATGGCCCCGAAAGCGTATCCGTAAGTGCGCCGTGGCGGTGCATCGCGTCTGTCTCCGGCGGCTGAAACAAACGGTTTCGCCACCCATTCGTGCCTCGAAAGGCGGTTCGGTGCGACCCGGGTGGTGGTAAAATACGCCCACCGGGCCAAGTGACCTGCCTCCTGTGTCCCGTCGCGTTACATGCGCGTCACCGGGCAAAGGTGCAGAGAAACTGATCGCTGGCTTGTGGCCAGTCCCTTCACACTAAGGGAGGGCGTTGCGAAAAGACAATGGGGAAACGTGTTGCAAGCTGTACAATCGTACTATTCGCGCTAGCCCGGGCGGGCCTGCCTATGGTCAAGGCAGGCCGCGCATGGTCACAGGTAATCCGACCGGCTCAACCCGTATTTCGCCATCTTCTCGTTCAGGGTCCGGCGCGGCAGGCACAATTCGTCCATGACATTGGCGATCGACCCGCGATGCCGCCGCATGGTGTTGTCGATCAACATCCGCTCGAACGCCTCGACATATTCCTTGAGCGGTTTGCCGTCGCCGATGGCCTGCGGCGCGATCTGCGCATTGTCCGACATCAGAAGCGACGCGATGGAGCCCGAGCCGCGCCGTTGCTGCAAGATCGCGCGTTCGGCGATGTTGATCAGCTGACGGACGTTGCCCGGCCATGGCGCCTGCAACAGCTGCGCGGCCTCCTGAGCCGTCACCTGCGGCGCGTCGGTGCCGTATTCTTCGCTGAA
>CAZPJO010000468.1:386-2257 GCA_964586895.1 uncultured Roseicyclus sp. | reverse complement strand
CGCACAGAGCCTGCGCCAGGGGCCGCCATCGGCGCCGCGCATCACGATGAACTTCTTCACGCGCGCTTCGGGGAACACTGTGGTCAGGTGATCGGCCCAATCGCTGAGCGTTGGGATCTCGCCGGGCAGCGCGGGCAGCTTACCCTTGAGGAAATCGCGGAAACTCTGCCCCAGTGCGTCGATGTATTCGCCGTCGCGGTAAACAAAATACATCGGCACATCGAGGGCGTAATCCACCCATTGCTCGAACCCGAAACCTTCGTCGAACACGAACGGCACCATGCCGGTGCGGTCGGCATCAAGATCGCGCCAGACCCGGCTGCGCCAGCTTTTGTGGCCGAGGGGCGCTCCGTCGAGGAACGGGGAATCGGCGAAAAGCGCCGGCGCCACGGGTTGCAAAGCGATCGCCACGCGCATCTTCTGCACCATGTCCACCTCGGACGCGAAATCGAGGTTCACTTGCACGGTGCAGGTCCGCCGCATCATGGTGCGGCCCATCGTGCCCACCTTTTGCATATAGCCGTCCATCAACTTGTAACGCCCCTTGGGCATCAACGGCATGTCCTCGTGTCGCCAGATCGGCGCAGCGCCCAGGCCAATGAAATCCACACCGATGAGATCGGCGACCTCGCGCACCTGCCGCAGGTGTTCGTTCACCTCGTCGCAGGTCTGGTGGATCGTCTCAAGCGGCGCACCGGACAGCTCAAGCTGCCCGCCCGGTTCCAGCGAAATATTCGCGCCGTCCTTGGTCAGCCCGATGATGTTGCCGCCCTCTTCGAGCGGGTCCCATTCGAACCGCTGGCGCAAACCGTCGAGCACCGCCTTGACCGAACGCTCGCCGTCATAGGGGATCGGCTTTTGCGTATCGCGACAGAACCCGAATTTCTCGTGCTCGGTCCCGATGCGCCAATCGGCCTTGGGTTTGCACCCGTCGGCCAGATATTCTGCCAATTGCGCGTGCCGTTCAATCGGCCCGCCGCCTTGCTGGGGAATGGACATGCGTGTCTGCCTCTGCCGTCGTCTCAGCCACAGGCGTGGCCCGGGGCGGTCAGGGTGTCAAGGCCACTGGACGTTCGCGCGACCAGACCTTCTGCGAGCCCTTTGTGCGCGATTGCACCGCCCGGATCAGCCTTTCGACGTTGAGGCCCGGAAGCGCCGCAAAGGCATCAAACAACGCATCCGCCCCCGCCGCATCGACCGGGATCACGAGAAGTTGCGCTTCATCCGCCAAAACCCAGGTCACCTGATCGTCGCCATCACGCCGCACCGACAGCACCCGCAAATCATCCAAAGCGATCGTCCCACCCGTCACAGGGCCCATGTACAGGATACGTCCTTCATCCACCTGCACGGCCCCGGGGCCATCGCTTCCCGCGAAAAACCTCGCGCGGCGCAAAGCCGGGACCATGAACGCGGCCCCCAGCGCGATCAGAACATACCCAAAGCCCGTCACGATCACCCCACCGGGGCGCAGCGCGATCCACACCCCGACCCCGATCACCGCCGCCGCCAGGCCCACTTCGCGCCAGCGGCCGAGCGCGGCCATGGCCTCCGGGCGAAAAAAACCGCTCATGTCCAATCTCCCGCATGGGTTTGCCACAACGTCAGCGCCGCCACCGCCGCCGTATCGGCCCGCAGGATGCGCGGCCCCAGCGCCACCGGTGTCACACAATCCATACCGCTCAGCCGTAGGCGCTCGGGCTCTGAAAACCCACCCTCCGGCCCAATAAGCACCGCCACGGGCGCTGGCACATCTGCGAGGACAGCCGACAGGCTGAAGGAGCGACTGGCCAGGGCCTCATCGGCGAACACGATCCGCCGTGTGTCCCAGGCGTCCAACACCTTCGCCAAAGGCCGCAGGTCCGTGACCT
>CAZPJO010000468.1:0-376 GCA_964586895.1 uncultured Roseicyclus sp. | reverse complement strand
GCATTGCTCCGCCGCCTCGATCGCATGGGCCTGAAGCCGGTCCTGCCGTATCCGGTCGGCATTGGTGAAATCCGTTTGAACCGGCACAATCCGACGCACGCCCAATTCGACTGCCTTCTCGACGATGAAATCCGTGCGCGCCTTCTTGATCGGAGCAAACAGAAGCCAAAGGTCGGGCGGGTCCACCTGCGCCGCCGCCTGCGCGGTGCAGGTCAACTCTCCGCCCCGCTTGCCCGCGCTCGAGACCTCCGCCCGCCATTCGCCCGCAACCCCATTGAACAAGGCGATTTCCGCACCGACCCGCAGGCGCATCACGTTGAACAGGTAATTGGCCTGCTCCCGCGACAGGGCGACACGCTCGCCCTGCTGCAACGGG
>CAZPJO010000467.1:0-2259 GCA_964586895.1 uncultured Roseicyclus sp. | reverse complement strand
GGCCCATCATTTCCCAGAACTGGTTGTGGTTCCACAGCTGGCTGATGTTGTTGAAGATGCCCGACTGCGCCACGGCATTGGCGTCATAGGTGCCGGTGATGATCTCTTCCATCGATTTGCCGTCCCATTCGGTCCCGGCGATCAGCTTGTTGCCGTTGTCGACATAGGCCTTGTGGTGCAGGTCGTGGTGATATTCCAGCGTCTCGGCGGACATGCCCTTACCGGCAAGCGCGTCGTGAGCATAGGGAAGATCGGGAAGGTCAAATGCCATGGTGGCCCCCTGTTTTTCATATGGTGCGTTCTGCGTGACAGATGGAGGCCGCGAGGGGGGAAGGTCAAGGGGGCATGCCGGTTTCCTGCGCGCTGGCCCGTGTCTACGGGACAAGCGCGCAGCGGCCTGCGCGAGTGAATCGATTGGCATATTGGATCGGGTCGAAGATCCCCTTGAGCGCGCCTGTGACCATGGTGTGGGTCCGGCGGCAGCGGCGCTACCGTGCGCCTGCCGGGACGTGGGGACGGCGGCTATAGACACGCGATTGCAGGTACCAAGTTCGGCAGGCTTCGCGCGTGGCATTGATGGTCGCGACGGTGTCGTCCCCTTGCACATAGGTCAGGCGAATGGCCTCGACCGGCGCGGAGAAAAAGCGCCCGAAGGCCCGGCAGAGATCCGGCGCAACGGTCGCCGGGGCCAGCGCCGCTTCGGGCAAGCCCTCGGAGTATGGCAAATGGATTGCGAACACCTGGCCGTCATAGACGGCGCGCGGGAAACCGGTCGGATCGGCGGATGTGTTGGCTTCGGCGTAATCGGCCACATCCCAGTAGCTGTAGATCGGCATCAAGGCATCGCGAAGGATTTGAACGATGCCGACATTCCAGGCCATCACCGCCAGCAGAACGCAGGTCACCGCAATCCTTGCACCTCGGGCGGACGCAGCCGTGCGGCGCTATTGTAAACGGTAGGCCAGCGCAATCAGCGCGGGCACGGCGATAACGAGGAGCACGGTCCAAAGCCACCGCTCCTGCGCCCGGATGAAGTCGCCATCCATATAGAACCCGGCGTCAATGCCCGCGCGGAAAATGATCATGTTCGCGAAAATCGACGGGAACAGACCCAGCACGAGCGCGAAGACGATCAATCCCGGCCCCGGTCCACGCGGGAAGAAACCGATGCGGCCCAAGGGACGCGGTCCTGCCGGGGCGGTCAGGGCAATGGAGTGGCTCTCGTGCGGTGCATGCCTCATGGGACACTCCCGTGTGTGTGCGGCACCGATGATAGGACCGTACAAACAGGGCGGCATTGCGACGCGTGCGGGGCTAGGGCGTGAAATTCACCGCAGCCCCCGGATGGGCCGCCGTCGACAGAAGATCAAACATGTAGCCCGCGACCGAGCGGAAGCAGATCACATGCGCGCGGCCGTCCTCAGGTAGCCAGATAGCCCCCGCGACCTGCGCAAGGCGCGTGCGCCGCATCTCGGCCAATCGCAGGCCCGCCATATCCGCCGGGGTCAGCTTGGCCAAGGTGTCACGCACCAGGCCCGCCTCTCCGGT
The DNA here is from genome assembly GCA_964586895.1 of uncultured Roseicyclus sp. GTDB lineage: Bacteria > Pseudomonadota > Alphaproteobacteria > Rhodobacterales > Rhodobacteraceae > Gymnodinialimonas. The sequence goes on along the minus strand of CAZPJO010000467.1, from coordinate 711 downwards.
AAGGGTGAACATGGCCCGCGCGTCCGAGACGTTGACGGCCAGATGATGCGCCTTACCCATCTCTTTGGTGAGTGTCACGACAAGGGCGTCGGCTTCGCCATGGTCGCACAGGATCAGCAGCTCATCGGGGGCCATCCAAGCCACGGCGCGGTTTGTGTCCGTGCCGTTCATCGCACGCGCGTCAGGTACCGCAAGGCCCGTGGCCGCCTTCACCGCCGTCTTGGTCGCGGCAGCCGACAGGTCGGCTTTGAGCGTGACCATACCGATCAGACCGGCCTCGGACATCGTGATGTCGCCTTCGGCGGTCGCGCCGGACAATGCACTGATAGGATTAGACATTCTGCTTCTCCCCTTCAGGGTCGTAGAACACGGGGCTGACGATCCTCGCGTCGATTGTGCCGCCTTCGACCGTGTTGAACGCGACGACCTCGCCCATCCGTTCAGGGCCTTTGTGAACAAGCCCCATCGCGATGCCGCGGGCCAGCGTCGGCGAGTAATAGGTCGAGGTCACGCGCCCCTGCACATTATGCTGACCGTTGGCATTGTGCCCGTCCGCGACGCAATAACTGCCATCGGGCAGGACGGAATTGTCGAGCGTTTCAAGCCCCACGAGCACCCACCGATCCTCGGACGCGAGGAATGTCCGTTGCTGGCCCCGCTTGCCAAGGAAATCCGCTTTCTTCTTCGAGATTGCCCAGTTGAGGCCAAGAT
>CAZPJO010000466.1:0-2262 GCA_964586895.1 uncultured Roseicyclus sp. | reverse complement strand
TTTACGATTGCGGGAAACCGCTAAGTCCTGAACGGCAGGACGACCAAGCCAAATACAGCCTGTTCACGTGGTGGCAGGCTTCGCATTTTGTACGGCTCGTGGACACTCAAGCAATCATGAAAACTCATGAACGAGGCACGGGGATTTGCGCCCGTCACATGAAGCCATTTTGCTTGTGTGGCGACATGAAGAAAGACGAAAGACCAATGAACATACGACCAACAAAGCACGAAGACATTGAGGCTATCCAAGAGATTGTTGATGCTAACCAAATGTTCCCAAGCGAAATGGTGCCCGATATGGTGAGCGGGTTTCTGTCGCCTGGCCAAAGCCCCGATATCTGGCTGACATGCGAAGCAGACGGCAAGGCCGTGGGCTTCTGCTACGCCGTCCCAGAGGAGCTTGCGGAGGGTGCCTGGAACATGCTCGCAATCGCAGTTCTGCCAACCGAGCAGGGCTGCGGCTGTGGAGGCGCTATTGCCAAGCATCTTGAGTCTGAGCTGAAGGAGCGCGGACAGCGCATCTTGATAGCGGACACATCGGGTACGGACGACTTCGCAAAGACACGCGAGTTCTACCGTAAAAACGGCTATGCCGAGGAAGCCCGTATCAGGGATTTTTGGGCGGCAGGGGATGATAAAATCGTTTTCTGGAAGTCACTAGGCTAACCCAACAGAGTTTCTGCTGGCCTGTCTTCGGGCAGGCCAGTTTCTTTTGGTTGCCCGATTTGGCAACGGCAGCAAAGTCCCGCAAAGCTCGATGACCTGCGGTGCAAGCTATGGCGGTGAGGCCTGGGCGCGATGTTAGCTGTGCGGGCCGTCGCCGATCGCCTCGCGGAAATGGCGGCGGCAGAGGCTGATGTAGCGGTCGTTGCCGCCGACTTCGATTTGCGCGCCTTCGCGGATGGCCTGACCGTCCTGGCCCACTCGGATCACCATCGTGGCCTTGCGCCCGCAATGGCAGATCGTGCGGACCTCGCGCATTTCATCGGCCAGCGCGAGCAGGGCGGCGGAGCCGGGGAATAATTCGCCCCGGAAATCGACGCGCAGGCCGTAGGCCATGACGGGGATGTTGAGGTCATCGACGGCACGGGCCAATTGCCAGACCTGATCGCGGGTCATCCATTGCGCCTCGTCCACCATCACGCAGGCGCAGGGGCCGGACTTGAGGCGCGCGTCGATTTTAGCGAAAAGGTCATCGGATTGGGTGTAGGTATCGGCCTCGGCTTCGATCCCGATGCGGCTGGCGATCTTGCCGGACCCTGCGCGATTGTCGAAATTGGCGGTCAGCAAGTAGGTTTCCATGCCGCGTTCGATGTAATTGTAGGAGGCTTGCAACAATAGGGTCGATTTGCCCGCGTTCATGGTCGAATAATGGAAATAGAGCTTTGCCATGGCGCCACGTTTGGCCCATGAGGGGCGGACTGACAAGATTTATGCTATGGGCGTGACCGAATAGGGGCGGAAACGGCTTTGCTGACACCAGCCAGGGGATTACACCATGACCGATACGGCCAGGGGCTATCTGAAGCGCCATACGGAGCGATTGATCAAGGACGTCGGATATGCGGCGGCCTGTGACGTGACGGGGCGATCAAAGGCGACATTGGGGCGTTATTTTTCGGAAGCTGACGAACACGCGGACCGGTTCATGCCGGTGGACGCGGTGGCCGCACTTGAAGCGGAATCGTCGTTTCCGCATGTGACGGCGGCGCTTGCGGAATTGAATGGCGGGCAATTGAGTTATGGTGCCGACAAGCGCAACGCGATGCGCGGCGACAACCATGGCAACGTGAATGCGAATGTCATCGCGCTGAGCCAACGGTTCGCGACCTTGATGGGGGAATATCAGATCTCGATCGAGGATGGGGTGATTTCGATCAATGAGGCGCGGCGTTTGTTGGAAGAGACGCTGGAGCTTCAGAAAGTGTTGATCGAGATGAAGCTGCGTCTGGAGGCGGACAGCCGGTCTTGAGCGGGCGGCTCAGGATGCGCAGATGAGCGATGCGTTTCGGCGCGTGCGGTGGGTCAGGCGGATTTTTCGACGATGACCGAGCCCACGGAATAGCCCGCGCCGAACGAGCAGATGATGCCGGTGTCACCCGGCGCGAGATCGTCGGAATATTGCGCAAAGGCGATGATGGAGCCCGCCGACGAGGTGTTGGCGTAATCCTGCAGGATGTTGGGTTGTTCGCCTGGCGCGGGGTCGCGTCCCAGAACCTTTTTGCCGATGAAATCGTTCATCGTCTTGTTGGCCTGATGC
>CAZPJO010000465.1:0-2288 GCA_964586895.1 uncultured Roseicyclus sp. | reverse complement strand
CCCTTGAAATTGCGCAGGGCGGCGGCACGATCACCTCCAACTACCCCTCTACCGAGGCTGACATGGGCGCCGAGGTTGAGGTTGGCATTCGCCCCGAAGACATGGTCGAGGCCGACGGATCGGATTTCGCCTATCACGGCATCGTCGAGATCACCGAAGCGCTTGGCGAGGTCACGCTGCTCTACTTCAAGCGCGCCGATCCGAACGACGATCCGGTCATCGGCAAGCTTGCAGGCATCCACAAGAACCTGCGCGGCAATGTCGTGAAACTGACGGCCAGCGCCGACAAGGTGCATGTCTTCAAGGACGGGATCAGCCTCAATTACCGGGACGAGGCGGTGTTCCTTCCGGGCGTTCAGCCGCACTGATCCGGGGGCGGGGTCTGCGGCACGGCCCGGCGGCACGGTGTTCGGCGCGCGCACGCGCCGCCTTGGTCAGGCCAGCGGGATCCACACCTCGACCTCACCGCGCCCCGTCACGGCGTCGAACCTCTCGTCATAGCGTTCGAATTCCGGTGCCGCCGCCGGGGTCAGGCCCGCGTCGGGAAGCGCCTTGTTCCAGATCGAATAAATCGTCTTGGGCAGATCCCCAACCGTCCCACGATGGGTGAAAACCGCATAACGCCCGCCGGGAATGTCGAGCGTCTGCATGCCCTCGGGCAGGTTCGGCCCCTCCATCGCGGCCATGTAATGGAAGTCACCGTTCTCGCCGGTGTCATAGCTCACGCCATAGGTCACGCCGGGCGGCCCGATCTCAAGGTAGCGCTGCGCGAACCTCTGCCACAGGCCAGGTACTGCGCTGATGTCGAACCCGCGCACCTGCGTGCCAAGGCCCACCACACGAAATGCGCCATGCTCCCGGATGTCCGGCGCGCTCACCTCCACAATCATTGATTTGTCCATTTCCAAAGGCTCCATAAGGGTTAATGCGTCAAGCGCGCCGGTGATTTTGACGTCCGAGGGCCGCACCCCAAGGTACGCCACGAAGGCCCGCGTGAATGCCGCGTGAGATCCGTAGCCCGCATCAAGGGCCACGCCGAGGATATCGGCCCGACCGCCCGCGATTGCGCGCGCGGCCATGCTAAGCCGCCGGGCGCGGATATAGGACATGATCGACAGACCCGTGGCCTGCCGAAACGCCCGGCACATGTGATGCAGGCTCACCCCGCACCGATCCGCCAAAGCCTCCAGCGTCAGCGCATCATCAAGATGGGCCTCGATCTGCCAGATCAATCGGTTCATCAGCGCCATGGACCTCTCCGTTGCATCTGCGCCCTTGTGCCAGACCGCCGCGCGGCGCGCTTGACCGGGTTTGACATTCCCCACGACAGCGCGCCCGCAATGCGTTAGAATGGCGAAGCACCCCATAAGGAACACACCCCGTGTCCGTCACCCAACTCGCGCCCATCACCCAGATCGTCTATTCCTCCACCCCGTTCGGCTATGACGAAAACCTGTTGTCGAACCTGCTTCTGGATGCGCGCCGCTGCAATCGGCGCGATGGGGTCACCGGCGCGCTGGTGTGTCGGCGCGATGTCTATCTGCAATACCTCGAAGGCGAAGATGATGCCGTGCGCAATACGCTCGACCGGATCAGGCGCGATGACCGCCACGTAGAGGTGACGCTGCGCCTGGATGCCACGACAAGCAGGCGGATGTTCTCCGATTGGGCGATGCTCCACGATCCAGCCATCTCCGTCGCCTGGACCGAAGGGCAGGTGGCCGCCGGTGCGTTGGATCAGGCCGGGCCGGATCATTTCCGCGCCGTCTTCAAGGCCATCTCCGACCGCAGCCACTGAGCGGCGCCACATCTTCACGGTGATCTGCGCCAGTTTGCCTCTGGATATGTTAGCGCTAACATGCTATCAGGACATCAACCGCAATTCTGATCAGCCATGAGAGTGTGCACATGCCCCTCGACGCCCGCATCCAAGCCGTCACCGACCGCATCATCGAACGCTCGCGCCCCACGCGCGAACCCTACCTCGACCGCATGCGCACCCTTGCCGAAGCCGGACCGCGCCGCGCCCACCTGACCTGCGGCAATCAGGCCCACGCCTACGCCGCCATGGGCCAGGACAAGGACGCCCTCGTGGCCGAGCGTGCGCCCAATATCGGGATCGTCACCGCCTATAACGACATGCTCAGCGCGCATCAGCCGTTCAAGGATTACCCCGACATCATCAAGGATGCCGCCCGCAAGGCAGGCGCCACCGCGCAGGTCGCAGGCGGCGTTCCGGCCATGTGCGACGGCGTCACCCAGGGGCAGGTCGGCATGGAACTGTCGCT
>CAZPJO010000464.1:0-2305 GCA_964586895.1 uncultured Roseicyclus sp. | reverse complement strand
GTGATAGGTCGGCATTTGCGGCATCTTCGCCGGTTGCTGGATCGGCGCGTCGGCATCGGTGATCTCCGTGTTGCCGGTCGCGACAAAGCCGATGTAGCCGCTATCGGGATCCGCCAATTGGGCGCGGGCATAGGCTTCGAATTCATCGACATAGAATTGGTAGTTCGTGAACAGGACGTGGTTTTGAAAATGCTCCGGCGCGGTCGCCGTGTAATGGGCCAGACGGGCCAGGGAATAATCAACCCGCTGTGCGGTGAACGGGCCAAGGGCAAAGGCGCCGTCCTCGTAGGTGAACCCGGTGCCGTTGACGATGGTGTCATTCGTTGTCGCCAGGTCCGGCACATCGAACACATCGCGCAGCGTGAATTCCCCCGCGCCCTCCTGCGGCACGGTGATCGCGCTGTCGGTGGCCACCGCAAAATGCACCGGCATCGGTGTCAGCGACGGGCCGACACTGACCGCAACGCCGTGGTTCTTCAGAAGCAGGCCGATCTGTTGTGTCAGGTAATTCTCGAACAGGTCCGGGCGCGAGATCGTGGCGGCATAAATCCCCGGCTCGGCCACGTGGCCAAAGCTCAATCGGCTGTCGACACCGGCGAAAGTCGTCGTGCGGATGCGGACTTCGGGGTAGAAGGCCCGATACCGTGTCGCCTCCGGCGCGCCGTCTTTCAACGTGGCGCTGAAGCTGTTGCACAGGAAAGAGGTTGCCGCGTCATAGAGCGTCCGCAGATGCGCGACCGCTGCGGCAGCGTCGGTGAATTCACGCGGTTCTCCCTGCTGGGGGGAGATGACCTTCTGGATTGGTGGGTTCATTCTTCCTCGATGACGTATTTGATCGTCTTGCGCAAATAGGCAACTGCGCCTGGGGCCATTCGGTCCCGCATCTCGCGGGTGACGATATAGGGGTGTTCCGGTGTCTCGCCAGGGACCGGCGCGTTGACCGCCATCCAATCGCGGATCGGGTCGGGCGCCCCTTCGGGTGGGATCACGATCCCCAGATCCGAGGCGCGCTCGGGCAGGGTGACGCCGAAGGTGTCGCTCAGAAACGTGCGGAAGGCGTGGGGCGGAAGGATGTCGTCTCCATTGGCATTTTCCAGCGGCGTCTGCGTCGGATCCTCCAACGCACCGGGCTCCATATAACCGAGCGCGAGAAATTGCAGCGCCACCAGCGGATCGTCCGTCAGCACGAAGGGAATGCCGTGGTTGAAGACGACAAAGCGCTGCGTGCCGCCGTCATCCAACCACAAAGACAACGTCCCACCGTCACCTGCGATTTTCGCTATGGTCGTGATCCGCGCCACGACATCTTCGGGCGTCTGGTGCAGGGGCGGCCCCGCCTCGAACCGGAACAGCACGATGCTGGCGGCATATTCATCGCGCTCGTCGGGCGGATAGATCGACAAATACCGCGACGAAAACGCCTCCTGGTCGGCGTGGGTAAAGATACCGCTCCACCCCTGCGCCTCCAGCCAATCGAACGTCTGTGCAAACGCATCGGGCAGGTGCATTCCCTCGGGCAGATGCGCGCGAACATCGTTGGCGTAGGTCATTGATGTCTCCCCATGTCGCCCGCCCCAGTTTCTGTTGAGGCCAAGAAGGTTTCGGATGCGCTCCCCAAGACTAGGTCGTTCAAGGATTTCAACGACCGCTTCCAGATCGCGCATTTGCGCCTCCGTCCGCGCGTTAAACGCGGGATCGTCGGGTTCGATATTGGCCATCCAGGACCGCACTGGATCCATCGCATCCTCATCTGGCACGACACTCCCCAGCTCAGACGCCCGTTCCGGGATCGGCACGCTAAACGTCTGGGCAAAAAAGTCCCGAAACGCATGTGGTAGGATCGGCGGGAAATCCCAGGTTGGATCTGCGCCTCTGTGCAGCGCGTCTTCCTCAGCCGTCCGCGTGGGGTCCGTGATGGCCGCCGGCTCGCCATAACCGATGGCCAGAAATTGCAGCGCGACAAGGGGATCATCGGTCAGCACACAAGGCCAGCCGTGATCGACCACGACGATCCACTGCTTGCCGTCGTCATCCAGCCACAGCGAGAGCGTGCCACCGTCGCCCGCGATTGTGGCCAGCGTCGTTACCCGCGCGATGGCTTCCGGTGGCGGCGCGTGCATCGGGGGACCAGCTTCGAACCCGAAGACGACGATGCTGGCCGCGGGAGAGCTCCGCTCCTCTTCGGGATAGACGTAGAGGTTGCGCGCAGTCAGATCATCGGCGGGGCGATCGGGGATCGTGTCGGTCCAGCCCTGCGCCTCGATCCAGTCGAAGGTCCGGGCAAACGGCTCGGGCAGGGTCATGC
>CAZPJO010000463.1:0-2306 GCA_964586895.1 uncultured Roseicyclus sp. | reverse complement strand
CGCACCCATGTCGATGGCGTGCCGATTGCCAACCGGCTGGAGCCCGGCAAACGCCCGCGCTCGTCGATGTCGCCCACCATCGTGATGCAGGACGGCGCGCCGATCCTGGCCATCGGCTCGCCCGGTGGCAGCCGGATCATCGGCTATGTCGCCACCGCGATCATCGCCCATTATGATTGGGGCCTTGATTTGCAGGATGCGCTGTCACTGCCCCATGCGATCAACCGGTTCGGCACCTATGACCTTGAGGAAGGCACTGAGGCCGAGGCCCTGGCCGACCCGCTTGCCGCGATGGGATATGAGGTCAACATCCGCCCCCTGACCTCCGGGCTGCATGCGATTGCGATCACGCCCGATGGCCTGATCGGGGCCGCCGATCCGCGCCGCGAGGGGATTGCTTTGGGCGAATGATGCGAAGGACTGCGTAAGGCTGCGGCGCATGAGGGGCCGCGGCCCCTCACGCCCGCCAGAATCACGCCCGCCAGAACGCGGCGGTGAACAGGACCAGGACCGCCATCAATTCCAGCCGCCCGATCAACATCGCCGCGACCAATATCCACTTGGCCGCATCGTTGAGCGGGGCGAAATTGCCAGAAGGCCCGATGGTATCGCCAAGCCCGGGCCCGATATTGCCAAGTGCCGTCGCAGCCCCCGAGATCGACGTGATCACATCAAGCCCCGTCAGGCCCAGAAGCACCGCGATCACCCCCATCAGCACGAAGAACAGCACGAAGAATGCCATGACCGAGGAAATCACCTCCTCCGCCACCGGGCGGCCTTCGAACTTCGGCTCGAAGATGCCGTGCGGCGCATAGATCCGCCGCACCTGGGTCGAGATCGACGCAAACAGCAATTGATACCGGAACACCTTGATCGAACAAGAGGTCGATCCCGCGCAGCCGCCGATCAAGCCGATGAAGAAGAACATCACCGGCGCCACCGGCCCCCATGTCTCGTAATTGGTGCTGGAATACCCCGTGCCCGAGATGATCGAGGTCACGTTGAACAGGCCCTCGCGGAACCCCGTTTCGATGCCGTCATTGTTCACCAACAGCCGGTAGAGCGTGAAAGTCAGCGTCAGAACCACCACCACCACCAGATAGGTCCGGATCTGCGTGTCCAGAAGGATCGGGCGCGCCGTGCCCGCGACCAGTTGGATGTCGAAAGCGTGGTGAGCGCATGCATCGTGGCATCGAACGGCGACAACCCCAGCGCCAGATACGCCAACGCGCAGGCCAGCGTCAGCGCCACGTAGATCACCGTGATGCGGCTTGCGATTTCACCCGCGCGCGGAAGGATCTTTCCCATCGTGTCAAAGGCTTCCGAGCGGAAGATCTGCATACCGCCCACGCGCAGTTCCGGCAGGAACACCATCGCCACAACGATGATCCCGATGCCGCCGAACCATTGCATCAACCCGCGCCACAGGTTGACGCCGATGGGCAGGGTGTCGAGGTCGGTGAACACGGTCGAACCGGTCGTCGTCATCCCCGACATCGCCTCGAACACTGCATCCACCACCCGCGCGCCCGGTTCGCCGAAGACAAACGGCAACGCGCCGAACAGCGGCAGGATCAGCCACACCCCCGTGGTCAGGAAGAACGTCTGCTGGATCGACAGCCCCTGACTGACGCCATTGGCGCAGGCCAGCGTCATCAGAAGGCCGGTGATGAATGTCACCGCCGCCGCCTGCGCGAACGCGCCCCAATGGCCGTTGCCCGCCCAGACATCGGCGGCCAGCGGGATCAGCATCGTCACCCCAAGCGACAGGACCAGAAGGCCAAGGACGTAGCCCACAGGGCGCAGATCGAACATGGGGCGGAGCGTTGGCCCGCCGCCGCCGCCCTGTCAAGAAGACGCGCGGTCAATTGCGCCATGCATGGCCGTATAGACAAGGGCGCGGGTGCGGGGTGGCGCACAGGAAAAGGCCTCCAACGATCCAATGGAGGCCTTGTGTTTCAATGCGTTACCTGGCGACGTTAAAGCGTCACGTCACCGCGTATGGATTATCCCACATGGATCATGGACGGGAACAGGCGTGGATCAAGGCTGACCTCCGCAAAGGTCTCGCCTTCGGTCAGAAGGCTGACCGCATCGTGGCTGTGCAGGCTTTCCTGATGGCTGGCCATGACGCGGAAATCGGCCACGCCGGGGTTGGCCTGAAGCTGTTCGGCGAAGAGACGCGCGGCGTCTTCCACGAAGATCGGGTTGGCGGCGTTCAACTCGGCGAAGGCCTGCTCGTCCTCGCGCTTGACCATGACCTGGGTTTCGGTCGGCACACCTTTGCGGGCCATCTCGATCAGGTC
>CAZPJO010000462.1:0-2314 GCA_964586895.1 uncultured Roseicyclus sp. | reverse complement strand
GGTTTTGGGGGCGCGCGACCGTTGCTGCAAAGACGCAACAAAATCACGCGTTAACGCTTTTGATCACGTATTGTTGAACGCATGCGGTGCGCGCACTAGCGTGGCGGCGTTCGAAAGTACCGTTTTTACAACCAAGGTATCTCCCATGTTTCGCGCCCCATTGCTGGCTTCTGTGGCCGCGCTTGCCCTCCTGACCTCGCCGCTGGTCGCGCAGGATGCCGACATCGCCACCGAGCGCGAAGCGGCGTTCCAGGAGTTGCTTGCAGATCCGTCCAACCGCCTGCTTATGCAACGCTATGCGCAGCTTTCGGTGCAGATGCGCGATTTCGAGGCCGCCGCCGCAACGCTCGAACGCCTTGTCGATCTTGAGCCCGAGAACGTCGCCGCACGGATCGAACTTGCGATTGCCTACTTTTCCCTCGGCTCCTACGCGGTGGCCGAATATCACCTGTCGGTCGCGCAGGCCTCGGGCGCGCTGACCCCGCAACAGACCGCCCGCGTCGCCCGCTACCAGATCGAAAGCGTCGACCGCGGCGATGGCACCGAGCTTGGCGGTCGCATCCAGGCCGGGCTCGCCTATGCCAGCGACAGCGAAGAGACCGGCGCGCTTCTCAATGCATTTGCCAGTTACCGCTTCGATCTGGGGGATGCCAATGTCACCACCTGGGTGATCGAGGCCGCCTACACCAATTACCAGCCCGACGATAACAGCCGTAACGCCCGCCAGGCCGCGCGCCTGCGCACCGGGCCCGAGTTGCGTATCTCGGGCGAGGCTTATGGCCCGCGTCTGCAACCGTATCTGCAATTCGAATGGCTTGACCGCGACCCGACGCTGGCCATCGGTTACACCTCGATTGCCGTGGGTGCGTCGTATCAGAACCCGATCAACGAACGCTTCACCGCTTATGCCGACGCGCAGATCGGCCGCGCCGATGCGACCGAGACCTTTGGCGTGGATTTCGAATTTCACGAAGCGTCGCTCGGCCTGACCTACCGTCCGTCGCGCGATACGCGGTTCCGCGTGACGACATGGCTCGAAGAACAGCGCGAGGTCGATATCGCGTCGCCCGCGACGACCAATATAACCGGACTGCGCCTGAGCGCCGAACACAGTTTCAACCCCGCCTTCAGCACCCTTCCCAACCGCTGGGTCGCCGGCGGATGGGCGGGCTTTGAGCAGACCGACCGCGACATCGCCGCCAGCCTGACGGAAATCGAAGAGATGTCGTTCGGGGCCTTTCTGCGGGCCTTCGTGTTCGAGGATATCTATGTCGAGACCGCCGTCGCGCAGGTCCTGCAAGACAGCGTGACGGGCGGCTTCACGACCGAGACCGAGGAAAGCATCGTCTCGGTTCAGCTGGGATGGGAGTTCTGATCATGGCGTTCAAACCCCTTGTTTTGTGTGCCAGGGCAAGCCTTCTTGCGCTGAGCACCCTGACCACCCTGCCCGCCGCGGCGCAGGACATCGGCACCGTCGCAAGTCAGGAACCCATTCTGCGCGGCACGCCCCCCGGTGGGACGACCCGCGCGCTCAACCTTGGCAACGGCGTTGTGCAAAACGAGCGGATCGCCTCGTCCGACACGGGGCGCGGACAGTTGATGTTCATCGATCAGACGACCCTGTCGCTGGCGCCGAACACGACGATTGTGCTGGATGAATTCGTCTTCAACCCCGGCGGTACCGGGCAGATCGGCCTGCAGATGACCGAAGGCGCGCTGCGCTTCATCGGCGGCGCGCTCAGCCGGGATCAGGACGCGACCGTGGCCACCCCGACCGCCACAATCGGCATCCGCGGCTCATCCGCGCTGGTGCTGCACCAGAATGGCCAGACCATCGCGGTTTTCCTTGCGGGTGAACGTCTGTGCCTGACCAATCAGGCCGGTCGCCGCGTCTGCACCAGCCGCCCCGGCGGTGTGCTGACGGAGGATGGCTATCTCGGGCGGGTTGCCCCAAGCTTCATGGCCAGCACGCTGGAACTGATCGACGGCCCCCCACGCACCGGCGGCGGTGGTGGCGGTGGCGCAGGCGGCGCGGGAGCGGGCCTTGGCTCGGGCGTGAACGCCCCCAACCCCTCCGATCACGGCCCGGTTTCGACCACGGGCGAGGAATTTGACCCGCAAATCTTCCAGGACGGCTTCACCGCCGAAGACCAGACCGAGTTCCTCCCCGAAGGCGGCGCCAACGGCGACGGTGACGGCACAACAGGCGGCACGACAAACGCCGCCCCAGGCGGTGGCACGGGCGGCGGTGGCACGGGCGGGGGCGGCACGGGCGGCGGCGGCACGGGCGGCGGCGGCACAGGTGGTGGTGGCA
>CAZPJO010000461.1:0-2318 GCA_964586895.1 uncultured Roseicyclus sp. | reverse complement strand
CCGGGCCTGTCTTTGCGCCGACCGTCCATGGATCGGCGTGGCCTGCGGCCCTCTCGGTCAAACATTGCGGACAACCGCGTTTCAATGCCAAGCGTTTCGTTGCGCTCAAGCGTTACGCTGGAACACAATCACGAGTTTCGCCGCCGTTGCACACGAATCACTTCGCCAACATCGATACGGCGGCGTTGGGAAGCACGGTTTTTACCGTCTTGGATCAATCAATGAGCTGCGTCCCTTTTGTTTTGCCCAGGCGACCGCCTTGTTGTTCATCTATTTTCTGACGCAAAGCGTTCTGGTCGTTCAAGGTGACGTTGGAACATTGGCTCAATAAAAAATGCCCGCATGGATACCGCCAGATTCTGGCAACATCGACATGCGGGCAAATTGAATTCAGTACATCAGTCAGTTAATTGGACCCGTCCCGTTTCGTGGACGTTTCACTGTCTTCTATCCGGTCATGTAGGACATCAATTTCACCAGTCCGACTATGACGGCAGCCAACGTGATGCCAATGAGAATGCTTCTGAAATACGGCTTTTTTCCGTTGCTCATCGTCTTACCGTCGAATTCCGTTGCTTAATATTTCAAACAGGGATATCTCATATGCTAGTAGCATCGCAGTCTTCTTTAATAACGAATTAAATCCAACATGCCTTCAATGGACTCCACTTGCCAGTAGTATCGCAGATTTTCTTCGTTTTTCTACAACAACTACGTTTGTGTCTCCAATCTTTCGTGCACCCCCAAATGTATGCTGTTTCGCACGCACCTACGCATTTAGCGATCGCTGCAGGCTGGCCAACAAATCGCAGCGCACAGGCTCCACCGCAAATTGCGATTGACCGAGCAAAGCAATTGTCCTTGCCTGCGTCCGCCCAATCCAAGCAGGCGTCGAGTTTCTCTTGGCAGTCACAGCCTGGCGGCTTTGGCGGATCGGGCAAGGAATACGAGGTCGGAGGTCGGAATTCGAATCGTTTTGAGTTGCTCCAACATCGGCAACGCTCGACGCTACGGACTACGGGCGACTTTGAAACATGGAGCACGCAATCGTGCATGTCATTCCCATTCGAATTCCGACCTCCCATTCAGGGCTCCGCCCTTCCTGTCCTTCGCTGCGTCGTCGCTACGGCCCGGTGCTCGTACCTCGCATCGGTCACTCCGGGCTTCCATGCCCTGCGCGACCGACGGAATCCCGCCGCCGGGCCTGTCATGGCGGCGACCTCCATGCACGCCGCAGGCTGCGCCTTTTCGTTGTTCTATTTTCAATCGCAAAGCGTGCTGGTCATTCAAGCGAACCGTTGGAACATGCACTCAATAAAAAATGCCCGCATGGATACCGCCAGATTTAGGCAACACCGACATGCGGGCAAGTTGAATTCAGTATATCAATGGCCAGTTTGTCTTGATTCTCACTTAGAAAACAGATTCGTCGTTAATGCTTGCAACGTTCTCATTCGAATCAAACAGAACCTCAACCCAACCGAAACGAAACGGCGACCAATATTTCCATTCATGATCATTTGTAATTTCTTGTGGCTGCCCGAGTACTTCCAGCACTTTTGCCTTTTCACTACCAATTTCAATAACCGCCAACTTTGTTCTAGGGATGACGGAAGAAGTAACCGCTTTGCCAACGGCAAGTGTGGCTGCAACCGCTCCGACCATTATCAAAAGCCCCGTTATTGAAAATTGTTTTCTCTTGGGCATTTGCAGCTCCTAGAAACATCCGTTGGTTTGAATATCTGGCATGTCATACTCGTCGTCGATATGCCCGAAAATCTCGGAATCCACGTCGGTTGGTGCTGGAGGGCAAGGAGCTAAAACACCTTTGATTATGCATGTTAGCTTTCCAGAATTCCATTTTTCTAAGCAACCCTTCCAGCAGTCACCACTATTTGTTCCTCCCTGCGCATCGCTTACATCGAAGCCACAACCGTTGTTGGCAATATCCATGTCACCACCGTTGTTGCCGGGGGTTTCCCTGTCATCCCAAGGCTTTCTGCAACTGGTCGAAAGACCACATGCAATATTGCAGTGCAAAAACGCGTTGTAGCCTTTTGAATTCTCATGTGTAGGCATTCCATGTCCACGAAAAATATGTCGCAACCAATCAGCTCGCTCGGAGTACTGAAACACACACATCCAATAAGTAAGCCAACTCGTGCCCTCAGGATCCATTCCATTAGGTACGAAATACCCTCGATATTGGCTCATTCCATCGACGTACTCCAGCGGATCGCGGGAGAGGAACTCACCCGTATTTGGATCGTAGTATCTTGCCCTGAAGTACATCAGATCCAAATCATTATGCAAGAACC
>CAZPJO010000460.1:0-2322 GCA_964586895.1 uncultured Roseicyclus sp. | reverse complement strand
TGATGGTGCCGTTGAGCTGCGGGTTGATGCCAAGCCCGCTTTCGCGGATCGCCTTTTCGACCTTGCCGACAAGGCCCTTGTCCCAAACGTTGACCGTGACCATCCGCGGCTCGGGCACATTGACGGTGCCGACCTGATTGATCGGCGTCATCGCCCCGTAGGCATCCACCATAACCGGCTCCAGCATCGACGCCGAGGCGCGGCCCGTTCTGAGGGATGCGAATTCCGTGCGGAGCGATGCAATCGCCCCATCCATCCGGCGCTCGAGATCGTCTGTATCGAGCATGAAGTCGTCGGACATGACCCGTTTCTCCGTCAGGCTGCAGTAACTTTCAAGGCGTTGTAGGGGCTTACCCCGCTCTTGTATAGGTGCATCCGATTGCCGTTTTGCAACGCCTGGCCAGACGCGCACATCCTGCGCCCGCCCCCCGTTGCCCTACGGACATCGGGACCTGACACCCCGATCACATCGCGATCACTCGCTTGTCACTGGTGTATGCCACACCGCGCCACTAAAACGTTAACAGGGCGTGACAGGTCCGTATGACGTTGTTAGTAAAGCAACGTCTTAATGTAAACTTATCTGGGGACCTAGTCACTTATGAAACTCTTTAGCTTGAAAGCGCTTGTGCCTTTCGTGTCGGCAGTCGTCCTATCGACCGCCGCCCACGCCGGTACGGTGCAATTCGAAAGCCTGCTCAACGGCGCGCAGGAAGTCGCGGGCGCTGGCCCGACCTCCGTGCCTGCGCCCAACGACAGCGCGGCACTCGGCGCAGGTCTGGTCAATGTCGACCTTCGCACCCGCACCATCGACGTGTCGCTGACGGTTCTGGGCATCTCCCTCGACGACCTCAACGACGGCCTCGTGGCCGCTCCAGTCGGCCCCGTGCACCTGCACCGCGCGCCTGCTGGCGTGAATGGCCCGATCGTCGTGCCCTTCGGCTTTGGTGACAACTACACCAGCATCGGCACCGACCTTGGTTTCGAACTGGTGGCCAACGATCTCGTGGCGGACGACTTCATCGGTCGGACCTTCCATCAGCTCGTGCGCGATCTGAACAATGGCGACATCTACTTCAACGTCCACACCGACGCCTTCGGCGGTGGTGAGATCCGTGGTCAACTCGCCACCGTGATTGCACCGGTGCCGGTTCCGGCCTCCGGCCTGCTGCTCGGCGGTGTGATGGCCTTCGGCGCATGGCGCATGCGCAGCAAGAAGCGCGCGGCAGCCGCCGCCTGATCACCGCCTGATCTCTGCGCGACCACACGCCGCCGCAAAGATCGAAAACAAACGCAGGGCGCCCCAATCGGGCGCCCTGTTTTCGTATCAGTCCCAGAAATTGCGCAAAAAGATCGGCCCTGGCCGCGTCACTCGGCAAAATGACACAGTGGCGGGCGCGGTGTGCCCCGCTCGGTCGCCGATTGCCCCGCATGCCACCCCGCCGCCATCGCAATGATATCCCATTCGAACCAGAGCCAGGCGTTCACCTCCGGATCAACCTGCTCCGGCGCGGCAACGTCCACGCCTTGAAGCTCCGCCGCGATCATCTGGGGCGAGATCCAGGCGGACCCGTCCTCGCCACATGACGTCCCGTCCCCCAACCGGCGCACATATGTCCCGAAATCCTCAAGCAGGATGGCGTGACTGCGCGCCATCTCCGCGACACCGGGCGCGCGGGCGCACGCGCCGCTGACGCGCTGCACACCCACGGGCGTGGACAACGGCGAGTCCGAGAAAAACCTGAGATCGCCCGCGATCATTCCCGCGCCCGCAAATCGAATATACGCGTCAAAGCCCGCATCCGCATCGCCCCCCGCAAGACTGTCCAGAACCTCGCGCAGGTTGGTTGCAAAGCACCCCTCATCAACCTCCACGTCGCCGTCGAATTCATAGACCGAGCGCGTGTAGGGAAAGGACGCCGCGATCTCGGGCGTGGCCACGCTGAACGCCGACGCGATCTCCGGCAGGCGGATCGTGCAGACCGACGCATCAAGGACCACCCAATCGCCCTGTTGTGTGGCCGTCCCATCTTCCAGCGCGCGGGCCGCGGCGGCGTCGAACCGCGTGGCCTCGATCCCCGCCGCTTGCGCCGCCGCCCGGCTCTGCGCCCCGAACGTGCAGCCCTGCCCGCCCATGAAATCCATAAGCTCCGCAGGCTCGACATCGGCCAGCGCCGGGCTCGCCATCACCATCACCGCAAGAAAGACCCGCATCGCCGCACTTTGCCCTTAATCCTCGACGCGCGTATAGGTGCCCGTCCCGTCCAGGATGCTCCGGAAGCCGCCCGGCGCGTCCAGCGAAAAGACGATAATGGGCAGGTC
>CAZPJO010000459.1:0-2328 GCA_964586895.1 uncultured Roseicyclus sp. | reverse complement strand
TGGCGCTCGCCGCCCTGCCCGGTTGGCTGATCTGGCCCGCCGCTGTGTTCACCACCATCGCAGGTGTCGGCATCGCCGTTGGCTTCTACACAAGGCCGCTGGCCATTCTCGCTGCGGGCTATTGCGTCGTCACAAGCGTGTTTCACATCCTGTTGGACGACCCGTGGCAAATGACCATCGCCTTCAAGAACTGGGTCATCGCAGGCGGCTACCTCATGCTGGCCGCGCACGGCCCTGGACGCTTCGCCCTCACCGGCCGCGCCTGAGACCGGAGCCTACCGTCACGGCGCCGGTCGATCATGGCGACCACGTCAAAAATGTGGCCCGTGAGGGGGCGCGTCCCGGAAAATGTGGCGAATCCGACCGAGATCAGAGGGCAAAGACGGATTGTGTCCAAAACCTGCCCAATTTCCGCCATCTCCAAGACGCCGATGCGCTCCGAGATCAGACCTGGGAAAGCAACCCAGCAAGCCACTGATTAAAATACATTTTTCGAGGCGCACTTCGCGAACGCAGCCAAAAGCTTTCCCACCTCGGATCCGAATTGTGGCGAACCGGCCCAGGTTCAGCCTCAATCTTTTCCAGATCGCATCACATTCTCGCCACATTTCTAAATCAATTCACGTCAAATTAAGGCAAAAATGCGCGGCACTTGTGGCGCATCGAAGATCCGGGCGGCCCGTATGGTCGAACGGTTAATGAGTAACCTGACTGGGCTGGGGCGTTTACAGTTGGGAAGAGTACATGTCTGTTTTTACCGTGGACAAAGTCCGCTTTGGTTTGAAGGCTCAAGTTGTCCTTCGTGTTCTGATCGCAAGCTACTTCCTTGCGGTTGCATTAAAGTTAATCCCGGGCGTCGATTACGCCGCCCTGTTCTCCGGCTTTATCTCTTCATCCGTTGCGGATGGGGTCGCGGCCGGGCTTGTCTTCCTTCTGACGTTCTCGATCATGATCGGCTTTGCCACGCGCCTGTGCGCCGTGTTGCTTGCCGCCGTGACCATCTGCGCCAGCGCGCTGCATGTCATTGCGGCCCTTGATCCCACAGCCATCGCCAGCTTCTGGACCGATCTGGCCCTCGTGGCCGGTCTGATGCTGCTCTATGGCGGGCGCATCTGGACACCTCGGCAGACCTCCGAACCCGCCAATACCGCAGATGTCCACAACACCGCAGAGGCCAACACGGCCAATGCCCCACGCCGCGTCAATATCGACACCGACACCAAGATGACCGACCGCCCGACCCCGCGCGCCGAGCCCGAGGACGCGGAATTGCACAACATCTTCCAGGCAGTCGACCGCGCAAAGGCCGCCATGGCCCGGGCGCAGCCGCAACGCGACGCCCCAGCCGACCAAGACCCGTCCGAGACCCCGATCACCTTCCTGCGCTCGGAATTCGGCAGGCGCACACCCGAGGTGACCGAACCCGTCGACAACATCTTCGTCGTGGATCAGAACGGCCGTGTACTCGATGCCGACGTGCCGATCCCCCGCCGGGTCGCGACGGCCCGCTAAGCCCCGGGTCCGGCCAAGACCATCGCGAAACCACAGACATCAAGACCGGGCGGAGCGTCAAAGACCTCCGCCCTTTCTTTTGCCCAACCGCCGCCCTTCCCCCTTGAGGCCCGCTCGGCCCTTGCAGTAAACCGGCCCCATGACAACATCCGACAGCATCCTCACAATCATCGGTGGCGGCATGGCCGGCTGCGAAGCCGCATGGCAGGCTGCAAACCTCGGCATCAAGGTCCGCATCGTCGAGATGCGCCCAAAGGTCGAAACCTTCGCACACCGCACCGGCAACCTTGCCGAACTGGTCTGCTCGAATTCGTTCCGCTCCGATGATGATGAACAAAACGCCGTGGGACTGCTGCATTGGGAAATGCGTGCCGCGGGCTCGATCATCATGACAACCGCCGATGCGCACAAACTCCCTGCGGGCGGCGCGCTTGCCGTGGACCGTGATCCGTTTGCCGAAGCCGTCACCGCCCGGATCCGCGCCCATCCCAATATCGAGATCGTCGCGGATGAGGTCACCGCCCTGCCCGATCATGGCCCCACCATCATCGCCACCGGCCCGCTGACCGGCGGCGCATTGGCGCAGGCCATCGCAAATGAAGCGGGCCAGGACAGCCTCGCCTTTTTCGACGCCATAGCCCCCATCGTCTATGCCGACACGATCGACATGTCCGTCGCCTGGCGCCAATCGCGCTATGACAAGGGCGACACGCAAGACGAGCGCGAGGCCTATATCAACTGCCCGATGACCAAGGACCAATATGAGGCCTTCATCGACGCGCTGCTGGACGCCCCGAAGACCGAGTTCAAGGAAGG
>CAZPJO010000458.1:0-2330 GCA_964586895.1 uncultured Roseicyclus sp. | reverse complement strand
GCCGGTGACGCGCGCTTAACATGGCAAAACGCGCCGGAATAAGTGCTGTGGATAGGTCGAGGATAGATCGCAATAGCGCAATCAATTCCCTAAATCAGAAGGTCCGCCGCCCCCTCATGTCGCAAAAGCCATACTTTTGTTTCCACACCCCCCGGCGCTGAAAACCCGCCCAATCCCGCGGTGCCCAGGATCCGATGACAAGGGATCAGGATCGGAATGTGGTTGGCTCCGCAAGCCTGGCCCACCGCCTGCGCGGGCAAGCCGACCTCTTTCGCCACATCGCCATAGCTGCGCGTCTCGCCCATCGGGATCGCGCGCATTGCGTCAAGCACCCGGCCGACCGCGTCGCCGCGCCCATGCCGGATCGGCACGCTGAACCGGCTTAGGCGGGCGTCGAAATACGCGGTCAGTTCCGCCGCCGCATCACGCAACAGGTCACTGTCCCCAGGTGCGTCGATCCGGCCCCACCCGGCCCGCACGATCGCGCCGCCCGCCTCTTCCACATGCACCGGGCCAATCGGTGTATCCACGCTGATGCAGGCGCCCGTCATGGTGCAGAATGCGCCGTCACGACCCGATCTTGTCCTGTGTCTTCGTCGCGAAATCCTCCGCCGAATGGCGTTCCCACAATTGCTCATGCGGCTCGCCGCTTGTGCGGTTGACCATCTTGCCGCGCGCCGCTCCGGGCCGCGCCTCGATCCGCTTGGCCCAGGCGATCACATGCTCGTATTCATGGACCGAAAGGAACTCGCCCGCATTGTAACTCTCGCCCAAAACGGTGCGCCCGTACCACGGCCAGATCGCCATATCGGCGATGGTGTAGTCACCGCCCGCCATCCATTCATTCTTGGCCAAATGCTTGTCCAACACGTCCAACTGCCGCTTGGTTTCCATTGCATAGCGGTTGATCGGATATTCCATGGGGTAGGGCGCATAGGCATAGAAATGCCCGAACCCGCCACCCAGAAACGGCGCCGATCCCATCTGCCACATCAACCAAGACAACAATTCGGGCCGCGCGCTTGCGGGCCCCATGAATGTGCCGAATTTCTCGGCCAGATGCATCATGATCGCCACGCTTTCGAACACGCGCACCGGCTCGGGCCCTGAGCGGTCCCACATCGCGGGGATCTTGGAATTCGGGTTCGCCTCGACAAAGCCCGACCCGAATTGATCACCGTCGCCGATGCGGATCAACCACGCGTCATATTCCGCGTCCGAATACCCCGCTTCCAGCAATTCCTCGAACAGGACCGTAACCTTCACCCCGTTGGGCGTGCCAAGCGAATAAAGCTGGAACGGATGCGCGCCCACCGGCAAATCCTTGTCATGGGTCGCGCCCGCAATGGGCCGGTTGAGCGAGGCCCATTCCCCGCCGTTCTCCGCATCCCAGGTCCAGACCTTTGGGGGCGTATATTCTTCCTGACGTGCCATCGCGCGGCCTCCTTCAACTCGGGTTCCCCACCACCCTATGCCGCTCTCCCGCCAAACCCAAGGCGCAGGCTTATGTGCGGCTGCGAACCGTCTCTGACGGGGCCGTGCATCTTTCCAACCCGCAAGCGGCTCATCGATCTCGGGGCATGCTCGAACGGTAACGTGACGTAAACCGGACGACCCGTTGTATGTTTCAAACACAACATTTTCAACAGGAGCCTTTTTTATGACAATTCGTACTGCATTTCTGCCCGCCGTCCTGGCGCTTTTCGCCACAAGCGCGGCCCATTCGGCCACATTCCAGATCGACTTTTCCGTAAACGGAACCATGGGTGTGTTTGGAACGTTCGATGCCCCGACCCTTGGCGGTGCGGTATCGGCTTTTGAGGTGAACCTGTCGGGGGTGACATTCGACACCCAGATCAACGGCGGCGCGTTCGAATACGATCCAGTGACCAACGATTTCACCAATTTCGCGGGCTTCCCCGGGTTCACCAATTCAATGGCGACCGCCAGTTGCGGCATCGGGGCGTGTTTTCTTGAGCTTTATCCCATTGGCGACGGCTCGCCCGGCGATTACCTCGCGGTGGACGCGGCATTGGCGAACATCGACGACGGCACCCGGTATCTGATCAACCCGGCACCCATCCCGTTGCCCGCCGGTGCCGCCTTGCTGTTGACCGCGTTGGCCGGTCTCGAAGCGGCCCGCTTGCGCCGCTCCTGATCCAGAGTCTCAGCTTAACCAAGCGCAGTATTGCACCGCGCGCACACGCCGGTGTGCGCGTGCGTGCCCACATCGGGCAGGATCTTCCAGCAGCGTTGGCACTTCTCGCCCTCGGCCTTGGCAAAATCCACCGACAGGCCCTCGACCTCCGGCAAGGTGAACGCGCCGCCTG
>CAZPJO010000457.1:0-2335 GCA_964586895.1 uncultured Roseicyclus sp. | reverse complement strand
GCCTTCTGATCGGCGACAAATGCGGCGCGCATACGGTTCCGTATATCGAGGTGAAGAATAACTCCTCTCGGGTGGAGCATGAGGCGACGACCTCCAAGGTCGATGACGACCAGATGTTCTATTGCCAGAGCCGTGGCATGGACGAGGAAGAGGCCGTCGCCCTGATCGTGAACGGGTTTGCGCGCGAGGTGTTGCAGGCGCTGCCGATGGAATTTGCCATGGAAGCGCAGCAGCTTGTGGCGATTTCGTTGGAAGGGTCGGTTGGGTGATAGCGCGGCACATCCTCGGCGTGTGCTGCGTCGTCGGACTGCTATTGGCCTCGGCTGCGCAAGCCTTCGAGGCCGGCGCGGCGCGTGACGGGTCGGCGGTGGCGATGCCATGGGCCTACGCCATTACCGAACGCCACTCCGGACCTGTCATTTTTACCGGGCGCTGCAGTGGCGGAAGCCACGCGTTTTTCTGTGCCTATCAAGAGCTGCGGTACTTTCGGTAGTCGAACATGAATGTTCAGGAAACCAAAACGGCCTTTGACGCGGCCCTGAAGCAGGCCACGCCGCCGCGCGACATGTGGGCGGCGCGTCTGCTCGCGCGGGCCCGCGATCTCTTGAGCGAGGATACGCAGCTCACGCAGGCCGAGATCGACGGCAAAGCTGTGCGGTTCGCCACCGATATGGCGCGCGATCCGATCCAGCGGCGGCACCGGGCGGGCGCGTTTTTTGAGCCGGATGAGCTGGCATGGATGGCGCGGTATCTGCCCGAGGGCGGCACCTTTGTGGATGTCGGCGCGAATGTCGGAAACCACTCGCTTTATGCAGGGCTTTTTTGTGGGGCGGGGCGGAGCATTCCGTTTGAGCCGAACCCTCTGGCCTACCGACTTCTGGTTCTGAACCTTGCGCTCAATGACCTGTCGGACCGGGTGGTGTTCGATTTCATCGGTGTGGGGGCCGCGGATCTGAACGAAGGCGGCTATGCGATGAGTGCGCGGGACAAAAACCTCGGCGCCGCGCGGATGATCGAAGGCGCGGGCGAGATCGAGACGGTGCGCCCCGATGATGTGTTGGGCGATGAGAGCCCGGATGTGATCAAGATCGACGTGGAAGGCATGGAAATGGCCGTGCTGCGCGGGATGCAGAAGACGATCCGCCGGTGTCGGCCCGTGTTGCTCGTGGAATGCGACCGCGCGAATATCCACGATTTCGCCGATTGGCGGTTGGCCAACGGGTTCGAATTGCCCGCGTCGGTCAAGCATTACCCCGAGAACCGCAATTTCCTGTGCGTGCCGGAAGAGCGGATGGAGGGGCGCGCATGACGACGCCGCTGCGCCTTTACTATTGGCCCGCGCCGAATTTCGGCGACGCGTTGAGCCATCTCGTGGTCGCGCATGTCTCGGGCCGGACGGTCGAACAGGTGCGCCCGAAACAGGCGGAGCTGTTTGCGCTTGGCTCGCTGATGCATGTGATCGCGAAGCATTGGACCGATCACAGCCGCGGCGAGGGGCCGATCCTTTGGGGGACGGGGGTGCTCAACCCGTTCATGCGCAAGGAATTTCTGGAAAATGTGCGCGTGCGCCTGCTGCGGGGGCCGATCACGGCGGCGTTTTTGCGCCTGAAGATGACGGAGTTCGGGGATCCGGGCCTGTTGGCCGATGATGTGATCGGGCCTGCGCCCGCGCGCCGCGACCGCATCGCGATCGTGCCCCATCACAGCCAGATGGACGACCCCCGGTTTGCGCAGATGGTGGCCAATGATCCGGCGCTGCATCTGGTGGATGTGCGCGGCGATCCGGTGCGCGTGTGCCAAGAGATTGCGGCCTCGGCCCATGTATTCTCGGCCAGCCTGCATGGCCTGATCGTGGCCGATGCTTACGGCGTGCCCAACACCTGGATGGACCCTGAGGAACAGGGCCGCCTGAAATACCACGATTATGCCGCATCCATCGGGCGCGACATGACCTATCCCGTTGAAATTGCGGATGTCTCCGGGGCGGCGCGTGCCGTAAAGGACCGTCCGCTTCCCTACAAAGAAGGTATCGCGCGTTGCCGCGAGAGCCTTTTGCGCCATTTCCCGGCAGAGCTGCGCGCTGCCCCATCAAACGAGGTTTCCCATGCTTGAGATCAAAGGCCTGGCCGTCAAACTTGAAGAAGAAGACAAGCAGATCCTGAAAGGTGTCGACCTGAGCGTCGAGGCTGGCAAGGTGCACGCGATCATGGGGCCGAACGGCTCGGGCAAGTCGACGTTGTCGTATGTCTTGTCGGGGCGCGACGGGTATGAGGTCACGGGCGGGGCGGCGACGCTGGCGGGCGGCCAAGTGACGGGCGCGCTGGCCAACACGGGC
>CAZPJO010000456.1:342-2336 GCA_964586895.1 uncultured Roseicyclus sp. | reverse complement strand
CTGTAATAGGGCATGCAGGCGGAAAACGCGGCCGGGTCCGCCCGTTGCGGGCCAAGCACCAAAAGCGCTTCGCATTGTGCAGGCGTCATTGCGCTTTGGGCCGTGGCGATGTGCGGGGCGAGTGCGCCGAAGGCCACAAGCGGAAGGGCCAACACCATGGCCGGGCGGGGAAAGCGATACATCGGGGCGTCCTTTGCGGATGGAAAATCGGATAGCCGATCCATCCGCCGACCTGCCCCGTGGCCGGGTAAAGCGGAAACTCCGCACGATGCGAGGAAAATGCGCAAAGCCTTGCGGTGTCGCGCTAATTTTCGTGGTTAAGCAAAGGTTGCCGTCGTGGGCAGACGTTTCCCCGGTGCGGATATCATGGTCCTGCCACAATCACGCACCGAGGAGAATCGCCGCCAAACGCCCTAAACACGCGCCGCGATCAAGACAGTGTCGCGGGCACAAAGCCGTGCCGTGTCTCGTAATGGCGCAGCAAGCGTTGCAGCCCGATCTTCAGGACAACCTTGCCGGACCGCGCCGACCAGCCCAGACGCTTTTCGGCCGTTTCCATCCCGTCGAGGAAGCAGCAGACCCGCATGACCACATCGGCCAGACCCGGCCCCAGGTCATCGAGCGCGTCCGAGACCCGCTTGCGCGCCTCGCGCGGGCCTTCGGCAATCCCGCCGTCCGACAGGAACCCACCGCGATCGCCCCCGGTCAGGAAACGGTCCCAGTTCTGGCCCACGCGCGGCCCCATCTGGGCGCGCTCGAAATCCTCGCGCAGGCGTTCGCCCGCCTGCACCAACTCCGGCCCGAGGAACGGTTTGCCATCGGGGCCCTTGCGCCGCGCCAGTGAGGCAAGCGGCGATTCCGAGAGGTTGACCCGCATCGCCACCGGCTTGCCGTCGTCGCCCGCGACCTTGCGCGCGCCCCAATTGGCGTGCTGCCCTTGAAACGGGGTCGGCCCTTCGGCGAACCCGGCATTGCCCATCCGCCGGCCGCGATCTTCTTCGATCAGGCGCTTGAGCGCGGATTTGCCCGCGTTCGTGATGCCATAGCGCGCCAAACGGCCGCCCTGCATCACACATTCGATCCAGTCCTTGACCGCGAAGGCCTGCGCGATCTTGCGGTCGACAACGGCGGTCCGCGTCTGCGCCCCATCGGCCCCCTGACGCAGCACCACCGCCTTGTCCATGTCCTGCGCCACGGCAAGCACGGCCCCGGTTTCGCACATGCGGCGCAAGATACGACGCGCCTCGCGTGTGATTTGTGTTTCGTCTTCAATCGGCGTGCGTATCGGAGCAGTCATGCGCCGCTTCTCCTGTGTTTGTGAGACGTCATCGGTGTCGTCGAAGAACGTCGATTGCGTAAGCCCGGCCAATCCTTCGTCGAGCAAAGGATCGTCACGGCGTGTTTCGATAAGGCGAACCTGTCGACAAATGGTCGACGCCGCCTTGCCGGTCCGTTCCGCGATTTCGCGATAGCTGCGACCGGCGACCGTGTGGGCGAGATAGTGCTGTGCCTTGCCGGGCACCCATGCCGGTAGAACGGGATCTGCGGTAGGATCGGCAGCGTGAATGTCGGTCATAACGAAAGGCCCCAGAGTAGTGTGAACGCTGACAAAAATCCGCCCTATTGATTACCGTTTGGTTAAAATCTGTGGATATGTGGAAAATTGTTTCCAAGGCGTAAACAATCCCCGGGCCTCCGCGCGCAGAGTCCGCGATTCATGCAACACCCCCGAATCCGGGGGCATCCTTGGGTCAGACAAGGACTGCAATAGGGACATCCGACATGACTGATCTGACCACGCATCTGAGCCATCTGCGCCGCCCCGGAATTCTGGTGCGCGCGGCCACAATGGCTTGTGAAACGGGCGATGCGCACCGTCGCGCCAAGCGGCGTCCGGTGACCAAACTGCTGGCCGAGGAAGAGCTTTT
This sequence comes from uncultured Roseicyclus sp., assembly GCA_964586895.1. Lineage (GTDB taxonomy): Bacteria > Pseudomonadota > Alphaproteobacteria > Rhodobacterales > Rhodobacteraceae > Gymnodinialimonas. The sequence goes on along the minus strand of CAZPJO010000456.1, from coordinate 408 downwards.
GAACGCCGCGCGCATGGGCGGTGGCATGGGCTACTCGCCGACCCGCCACGTGCAGGTGATGAGTGC
>CAZPJO010000456.1:0-332 GCA_964586895.1 uncultured Roseicyclus sp. | reverse complement strand
AACGGCGCGCAGATCGTCCAAGTCTCGGAGCGTATTCTGGCCGCCGCACGCGCGGTCAATTGATCCGCGCGTTTACCTTTTGCTGTGGATAGAGGCCCGGCGCTTCAGATGAAGGCGTCGGGCATCGCGGCTTTCTTTTCGGCGATATAGGCGCGCAGAGCCTCGTTTATGGCGGGGTCGAGGGCGGGTTGCTGATATTCCGACAGCATCTTTTCGACCTTGAGCGCGGCGAGTTCATAGCTTGAGCGGCAGCCCTCTTCGGCCCAGGTCTCGTAGGGTTTGTAATCCAGCACGCCAGAGCGCCAGAAGGCGGTCTGGTAATTGTCCTGCGT
>CAZPJO010000455.1:0-2365 GCA_964586895.1 uncultured Roseicyclus sp. | reverse complement strand
ATTCACCGGCGAAAGCTTTCTCCTCGGCACCGATGATCAGGGCCGCGATGTGTTCTCGACCATCCTTTACGGCATGCGCGTGTCGCTCTTCGTGGGCTTTGCCGCCGTGACCTTCGCGCTCGTGCTTGGCGTCACGCTTGGCCTCATTGCGGCCTATGTGGGCGGCTGGACCGAGACCATCATCATGCGCATCGCCGATATTCAGCTCACCTTTCCCTCGATCCTCGTTGCGATGCTGATCTTCGGGATCGCCAAGGGCATCACCCCTATCGAATACCGCGATCAGGTGGCGATTGCCGTCCTGATCCTTGCCATTGGCCTGTCGGATTGGGTGCAATTCGCCCGCGTCGTGCGCGGCGCCACGCTGGTCGAGAAGAACAAAGAATACGTGCAGGCCGCCCGGCTCATTGGCCGCTCGCCGTTTGTCATCATGGCGCGGCACATCCTGCCCAACGTCCTGTCGCCGGTTCTGGTCATCGCCACAATCTCGCTGGCCCTTGCGATCATTGCTGAGGCCACGCTTTCGTTTTTGGGCGTCGGCGCGCCGCCCACCGAGCCGTCGCTCGGCACACTGATCCGTATCGGTCAGACGTTCCTGTTCTCCGGCAATTGGTGGATCCTGGTGTTCCCCGCGGCAACGCTTCTGGTGCTGGCGCTGTCGGTAAACCTGCTCGGCGACTGGCTCCGCGACGCGATCAATCCGAGGCTGCGGTAAACGATGACCAACCTATCCGAGAAACTCGCCCAATCGCTGTCGCGCAAGGCGCAACGCCGCATCATGAAGGCAGCCCCCGACAAGGTTGAGGCCACCTTTCAGCGCGTAAAGCGCTGGCTGCCTGACGACGGGCTGAACACGATTACCCACGACCAGGGCAGCGGTATGTTCGCGGTCGGCCAGGGCGGTGACACGCTCTACATCGCGCGCAAATCCCGGCTGCGCTACCATCTCAAAGGGCTAGACCGGCGCCGCAGCAAGCTGATGGCCGAATATCTGGTGCCCGAGGGTTTGATCCGGCCCGGCGATCTGGTGCTCGATTGCGGCGCCAATATCGGCGAGTTTTCTATCGCCGCGCGCAAGGCCGGCGCCGAGGCCATCGCGTTTGAGCCCGACACCACCGAACTGACCGCGCTGCAACGCAATGCCGAGGCTTTTGGCGGCATCACCTGCCTGCCCTACGCGCTCTGGAATGACGATACCCAGCTTGAGTTTTTCGACGCCAACGATACCGGCGACAGCAGCCTGTTCGATCCGGGAAAGGCGAAAGGCTCCACCAAGGTCGAGGCGCGCAAACTGGATACGCTTCACGCACAGGGTCTGCTGCCGCAGGCCACCCGCCTGATCAAGATCGAGGCCGAAGGCGCCGAGCCCGAGATCATCGAAGGCGGCACGACGTTCCTCAAGACCGTGGATTACATCACCGTCGACATGGGCCCCGAACGCGGTCTGGGCAAGGAAAACACAGTCGCCCCCGTGGTCCGGCAATTGACCGAACTTGGCTTTGAGATGCGCGATTTCGGCACTTACCGCATGACCGGCCTGTTTCGCCGCATCGGTGTCAACGACATGGGGCAAAGCTGATATGGCGCTGCTTGAAATCGAAAACCTCACCGTAGAATTCCCGACCCGTCGGCAGGTCTTCACCGCCGTGAAATCGGCCAATTTAAGTGTGGAACCCGGTGAAATCCACGGCCTCGTCGGCGAATCCGGCGCGGGCAAATCGACCATAGGGGCCGCCGTCATGGGGCTTCTGGATCGTCCCGGTCGCATCGCGGGCGGGATCATCCGCTACAAGGGCGAAGAGATTTCCGGCCTTGACGCAGAGGCTATGCGCGCCCTGCGCGGCAAAAAGATCTCGATGATCTTCCAGGATCCGCTGACCTCGCTCAACCCGCTGTTCACCGTGCGCCAGCAACTGGTTGAGACCATCTCGCAGCATCTCGACGTCACCGATGACGAGGCCAACCAGCGTGCCCGCGACCTGATCGACCGCGTGGGCATCCCCGACCCAGAAACGCGCCTTGACCAATATCCGCACCAATTCTCCGGCGGCATGCGGCAGCGTGTGGTCATCGCGCTGGCGCTTTGCTCCGAGCCCGACGTCATCATCGCGGACGAGCCCACCACCGCGCTCGATGTCTCGATCCAGGCGCAGATCCTCGACCTGATCAAGGAGCTCACCCGCGAGCGGCAGGTCGGCGTGATCCTGATCACCCACGACATGGGCGTGATCGCCGACACCACCGACAAGGTCACCGTCATGTATATGGGCGAGGTCGTGGAAACCGGCGCGACCAAGCAAGTGTTGGGCCAACCTGACCACCCCTATACCAAAAGCCTCATCGCCGCCGTCCCACGGCCGACCCG
>CAZPJO010000454.1:0-2383 GCA_964586895.1 uncultured Roseicyclus sp. | reverse complement strand
ACAAAGCGCTCATCAAGGTGCTGCACCCCGACATGAACGGCGGCGACCGCTCCGACGAGGACCGCCTGCAAGAAGTCGTCTGGGCCTGGGATCAGCTCAAAGTGTCGCGCAATTTCGCGGATTAACCGCGTCCCATGCGCAAATCCGTCACCACCCTTATCCTCGGCGCCGGTGCTGCGGGGCTTATGTGCGCCGCGCATGCAGGGCCCGATACGCTGGTGGTCGACCACGCCAAGGCGCCTGGCGAAAAGATCCGCATCTCCGGCGGCGGGCGATGCAATTTTACCAACCTCCATGCAGGGCCTGAAAACTTCCTGAGCGAAAACAAACACTTCGCAAAATCCGCGCTCAACCGCTACACCCAATGGGATTTCATCGACCTCGTCGATCGGCACCAGATCCAATGGCACGAAAAGACCCTCGGGCAGCTTTTCTGCGACACCTCCGCCAAGGAAATCATCGCCATGCTCCTGGCCGAGATGCAGCCCGCCGACCTCTGGCTCCAGACGGACATCGGCGACATCTCCCACGACGGCAGCCATTTCCACGCCACTCTCTCACGTCAGGGCAAGACCACGCACGTCACGGCGCGCAACCTCGTGCTGGCGACCGGAGGCAAATCGATCCCCAAAATGGGCGCCACGGGCCTCGCCTACCGCCTCGCCGCGCAATTCGGCCACCGGATCACCGAAACGCGCCCGGCGTTGGTGCCACTGACCTTCGATGGCCCCGCCAAAGCGCAATTTGCAGCGCTATCGGGCACATCGGTCCCCGCGCGCGTTGCCTGCCGCGGCAGCAGTTTCGACGAAGGCATGTTGTTCACCCACCGCGGCCTCTCCGGCCCCTCAATCCTGCAAATCTCGTCCTTCTGGCGCGAGGGGGAGAGCCTGTCACTCCATCTGCGCCCGGACCTCGACCTCCTGGACACACTCCGCACCCGCCGCAAAGACGCAGGCGCAAAGGCCCTGACGACTGTACTCTCCGGAATCTTGCCCAAGGCCCTCGTCCAGCATTTCGCCGAGGCCACCCCCCTTACCGGCAACCTCGCGGACCAATCCGACGCAGCACTCCCCACCCTGGCCGACCACCTGACTGATTGGCGGGTCACGCCCACCTCGTCCGAAGGCTACCGCACGGCGGAAGTCACGCTTGGCGGGATCGCCACCGACGATTTGTCGTCCAAAACGATGCAAAGCCGACACCTCTCCGGCCTCTACGCCATCGGAGAAGCGGTGGACGTCACCGGCTGGCTTGGCGGCTTCAACTTCCAATGGGCCTGGAGTTCCGCCGTCGCTGCCGGTCGCGCCATCACGCAAGCCTGACCGCGCCCCTCTTCCATTGGTCCAAAATACCTTCGGGGGGCGGCGCATCTGCGCCGGGGGGGCAGACAGCCCCCCTCCCGAGCGCAGGCTGCGCAAGCAGCCAAACGAGACAAAACAAACGCGGCGCAAGCCGCACCTTCAGATCACGGCGCCGGTGGCACCTTGCGCCCCTCGTCGAACGCTTCCCAACCCTCGCCGCCGAACACATCCACCCCCAATTGCGCCAGCACATCCGGGAAATCGACCATCACGTAATTGTCCACGATCTTGCCGTCGACGACCTTCCAGAAATCCATGTAACGGATCGTGACGCGTTTGCCGGTCGCGGCCACGCCCATGAAATCCCCCGAATGCACCGCCTCCTGACGCCCGAAGGCGGCCGCCCATTCGCCCATGTAAAGGCGGGCTTCATCAACGCAGACCTTGTCGGAAAACGCCGCCTGAAACGGCTTTTGCCAATTGTCCTGAAACGCGCGCAGCCCCTCTTTGGTGCCGCAGCCCCGGTTGCCCATCCAGCGGAACCCTTCGGCGAAGAATTCCCCTATATCGCCGATGCGGTGATCGTTGAGGCCATCCACCATGCCTTCGATCACGGCGCGGGTGGCCTCGGTCTTGGACATGTCCGTATCGCGCGACAGCGCGGCCTGCTCGGGGCGGGTTCCCTTCATCTCACTCTCCTATTTCTGCGGATCAGATGCGCTGCCCGGTGCTCGCGTCGAACAGATGCGTGATGCCCTCGGGCAAGGCGATACCCACCGCCTCGCCAATGCGCGCGCGGTAATCCTTGGCCGCCTTCACCGCGACCAGCGCGCCGCCCGCCCGCACCGTCACCATGGTGGCATCACCCAGAAGTTCCATCGAATAGACATCGGCGTTGATCGCGCCTTGGCCTGCTTCGGTGACATGCGCATCTTCGGCCCGGAAGCCAAGCGTCACCTTCCCCGCGCCCGACACCCCCGGCACCGCCACATTGTCACCGCGAAAGGTGCCATCCGTGATCTCGCCCTCCATCCGGTTCATCGCCGGAGAGCCGATGAACCCCGCCACAAAAGTGTTCGCGG
>CAZPJO010000453.1:1949-2385 GCA_964586895.1 uncultured Roseicyclus sp. | reverse complement strand
ATCGAGGTTGCGGTGCCGGAGGGGCCGTTCACCTGGGAGGCGGAGGGGGAGGTCAACCCGGCCGCGAACACCGCGCTGGAAGGGCTTTACATGTCGGGGGGGATGTATTGCACGCAATGCGAGGCGGAGGGGTTTCGCAAGATCACCTATTACCCCGACCGCCCCGACGTGATGGCCCCGTTTACCGTAACGATTGAAAGCGATCTGCCGGTGCTCTTGTCCAACGGGAACCCGCAAGGGCCGGGCGTGTGGCACGACCCGCACCCGAAACCTGCGTATCTGTTTGCCTTGGTGGCGGGCGATCTGGTGGCGCATTCGGAAGGATTCACGACGGCAAGCGGGGCGGAGGTGGGCCTGAACATCTGGGTCCGGGCGGGGGACGAGGATAAATGCGCCTATGCGATGTATGCGTTGAAGCGGTCGATGCGCTGGGACG
>CAZPJO010000453.1:0-1939 GCA_964586895.1 uncultured Roseicyclus sp. | reverse complement strand
ACATCGTGGCGGTCGACGATTTCAACATGGGCGCGATGGAGAACAAGGGGCTGAACATCTTCAACTCCAAATACGTGCTGGCCAGCCCCGAGACCGCGACGGATCGTGATTACGACCTGATCGAGGGGATCATCGCGCATGAATATTTCCACAATTGGACGGGCAACCGGATCACCTGTCGCGATTGGTTCCAGCTGTGCCTGAAAGAGGGGCTGACCGTGTTCCGCGATCAGCAGTTCAGCGCCGATATGCGGTCCGCGCCGGTCAAGCGGATCGAGGATGTGCTGCAATTGCGCGCGCGCCAGTTCCGCGAGGATGCGGGGCCGCTTGCGCACAATGTTCGGCCCGAAAGTTATATAGAGATCAACAACTTCTACACTGCGACGGTCTATGAAAAAGGGGCGGAGGTGATCCGCATGCTGCGCATCCTTTTGGGCCCGGATCTTTATGCGGCGGGGTGTGATTTGTATTTCGCGCGCCATGATGGGCAGGCCTGCACGATCGAGGAATGGCTGGCCTGTTTCGAGGAAGTGGCCGCCGTTGATCTGAGCCAGTTCAAACGCTGGTACAGCCAGGCGGGCACGCCCAGGGTCACGGCGCGGTGGGGCGTGGAGGGCGACGAATTTGTCCTGCACCTGAGCCAGAGCGTGCCGCCGACACCGGGCCAGCCGCTCAAGGAGCCTGCGGTGATCCCGGTGCTTCTGGCGCTTTACAATGGCGGCGCGGAGGTTGTGCCCGAGACGCTGGCGGTGTTGGACGGTCCGGATCTGCGGCTGGCGTGGCCGGTGGCGGAGGTGGGGCCGGGTGAGGTCACGCCATCGCTGCTGCGCGGGTTTTCGGCGCCGGTGCGGTTGGACGCGCCGACCCGCTTTGACGAACGGCTGGCGTTGATGCGCGACGACCGCGATCCGTTCAACCGATGGGAAGCGGGGCGCTCTGTGTTGCGCGAGGATCTGCTGAACCTGATCGAGGGGCAGGCGGCGGTCACGCCGGATTTGCTGGCCGCGATGAAGGCGGTCTTGTGCGATGTGTCGCTGGACCCGGATTACCGCGCGTTGATGTTCGCGCTGCCCTCGGAAGACGATCTGGCGCAGGCCTGCGTCGATGCGGGGGTCGTGCCGGACCCGACGGTGATCCACAGCAAACGGCAGGCCATGCAGGCCGAGATCGGGCGGGCGATGGCGGCGGAGTTTGCCGAGCAATACGCGCAAAACGCGCCCACGGGGGCCTATAACCCCGATGCCACGCAGGCGGCGCAGCGGTCGTTGCGCAATGTTTGCCTGGTGTATCTGACCCGTGCCGAGGGGCCGGAGCGGGCCCGCGCGCAATACGATGCGGCGACGAACATGACCGACCAGATGGCGGCGTTCACCTGCTTGCTGGAGGCGGGCGACGGGGATGTCGCGGCTGAGTTCGAGGCGCAATGGCGCGAAGATCGGTTGGTGATGGACAAGTGGTTCATGGTGCAGGTCGCCCATGCCGCGCCGGAACGCGCCGTGGCCCTGGCCGAGGGGCTTTCACGGCATGCGCTGTTTGACTGGACCAATCCGAACCGGTTCCGGTCGTTGGTGGCGGGCCTGACGGCGGGCAATCCGGCGGGATTCCATGATCCCGGCGGGGCGGGATACCGGTTTTTGGCCGATTGGTTGATCAAGCTCGATGGGTTGAACCCGCAAACCGCGGCGCGGATGTCGACGGCGTTCGAGGCCTGGCGGCGCTATGATGCGGATCGACAGGCCCTGATGCAGGGGGAGTTGGCGCGGATTGCGGGCCATGACGGGTTGAGCCGGGATCTGGGTGAGATGGTCAGCCGGATGCGCGACGTGTAATGTTGGTTGCGCCGGCTGCGGCCGTTGCCGGGGGGTGGCACAATTTTCCAAGGGAAAATTGGGTGCTCTGCGGTACGTTCGGGTAAAGGGTGGCGTGCTTTGTGCAAGGG
>CAZPJO010000452.1:348-2388 GCA_964586895.1 uncultured Roseicyclus sp. | reverse complement strand
CCGCCATAAATCGCCAAGTCTGACGGGCTGAGCATGGCCATGGCCTGCCACACAACCCGTTCAATGCCGTGGTGACCCCGCGCCCCATCGGCTGGATTTCCACGCGCGGCGCGGACGGGTCCGACAACCTTGCCCCTTATTCGTTTTTCAATGCCGTCGCCTATGTGCCGCCGCAGGTCATGTTTTCCTCGACCTCGGCCAAGGAAGATCGCGGCGATACCAAGGATAGCGTCGCCAACATCCGCGACACCGGTGTCTTTTGCGTCAACATCGTGGAATATGCGGCACGCGACATGATGAACCAGACCTCCGGTCCATGGCCGAAGGAGACCGATGAATTCACCGATGCGGGCATCACACGCGCGGCCTGTTCCGAGATTGACTGCGCCCGCGTGGCCGATGCGCCCGCGAACCTGGAATGCCGGGTGACGCAGATCGTGAAGCTGGAAGGGGCAGCCAATTTTGCGGTGTTCGGTGAGGTCGTGGGCGTGCATTTGCGCGACGATTGCATGGTGGACGGGCTGTTCGATGTCACGAAATTCAACCCGCTGACACGACTTGGCTATCGCGATTATTCGGTGGTGCGGGAGGTCTTTTCGCTCAACCGGCCGGGCGAGTGAGGGCAGCCGCGCGAGTAATGGCAACTGGGGGCGCTTGAGACCGAGCGACCCTTCGGGGAAGGTTTTTCTGGCAAGATGAAACACCGGGGTCCGCCTGATGGGCAGCCGTGCCTCTTCGGCATGACTGCGCCCCGCTTTGCTTCGAAAAATACCTCCCTCGGAGCGTCCGACGCCCGCCACCCCGAGATGGCGCGCGTGGCTGAGGCTCAATGGTCGCCGAGGATACCCGTGCGGACCGAATAATCGGTCGCGATCTCATAGTCGGGGTCATCATCGCTATCGATCACCAGGTGGCCTGCCTTTTGCAGCAGGGCATGACAATCGCGGGTCAGGTGGCGCAATTCGATTTTCTTGCCTGCGGCCTCGTATTGCCCGGCCAGTTTTTCGATGGCTTGCAGTGCGGATTGATCCGCCACCCGGCTGTCGGCGAAATCCACGATGACGCGGGACGGGTCTTCGGCGGGGTTGAACAGCTCGCCAAAGCCTTCGGCGGATCCGAAAAACAGCGGTCCCTTGACCTGATAGACCCGCGCGCCCTCGGGCGTTTCATAGGCGGTGGCCGAGATCCGTTTCGCGTTCGACCACGCATAGGCCAGCGCCGAGACGATGACGCCGACCACAACCGCGGTCGCAAGGTCGGTGGCGACCGTGACCACCGTCACCAGCACGATGACAAAGGCGTCGGTCAGCGGCACCTTGAACAGGATCTTCAGGCTGTTCCAGGCGAAGGTGCCGATCACCACCATGAACATAACACCCACAAGCGCCGCCAGCGGGATCTGTTCGATCAGCGGCGCGCCCACGAGGATGAAGGACAACAAGAACAGCGCCGCCGCGATCCCCGCGATACGCGTCCGCGCGCCGGATTTCACGTTGATCATCGACTGCCCGATCATCGCGCAGCCGCCCATGCCACCGAAAAAGCCAGTGACGGTATTGGCCACGCCCTGGGCCACGCATTCCTGACTGGCACCGCCCTTTTCGCCGGTGATCTCCCCCACCAAGTTCAGGGTCAGGAGGCTTTCGATCAGGCCGATCGCCGACAAGATCAGGGCATAGGGCAGGATGATCCAGAGGGTTTCCATCGTGAACGGGGCCAGCAGATCGCCGTAAAGGCCCTGCACTTCACCGCCCGAGAAGGTAAAGGGGATGTGGAACGGCGGCAGACCACCGGCAATTTCAGCGAGATCGCCGACGCGTGGCACATCGATGTTGAAGATCAGCACAATCGCCGCCGTGATCCCGATCCCGGCCAGTGGCGCGGGCACGATGCTTGTCACCTTGGGCAGCAGCCAGATGATCGCCATCGTCAGCGCCACAAGCCCCAGCATCATCGCCAATTGCCATCCGCTCAGCCATTCGCCGCCCGCCATGCCGTGGCCGGAAACCTCGGCCGTGCCCGGCACCTGGAACTGCGTCA
>CAZPJO010000452.1:0-321 GCA_964586895.1 uncultured Roseicyclus sp. | reverse complement strand
GGATGCGGCACCAGCCGGATGAACTTGCCCCAGCGCATGATGCCCACGAAAATCTGGATCAACCCCATCAGGATCACCGTCGCAAACAGGTATTCCACCCCGTGCAATGCGACCAGGCTGACCATCACGACCGCAAGGGCACCGGTTGCCCCCGAAATCATGCCCGGTCGCCCGCCGATCACCGCCGTGATCAGGCCCACGATGAACGCCGCGTAAAGGCCCACCAACGGATGCACCCCAGCTACAAAGGCAAAGGCCACCGCCTCGGGCACCAGCGCAAGCGCCACGGTCAGACCCGCGAGGATCTCGATCCGGATGCGG
>CAZPJO010000451.1:0-2392 GCA_964586895.1 uncultured Roseicyclus sp. | reverse complement strand
AGGTATTTCGGACCAATGGAAGACAGGGCGCCCCGGCAACGTGGCGCCCTTTCCTTTTGACATGCTGCATCTGCAGCGGAAGGTTTCCCTTACCTGACCCGGACGCCACAATCGTGCCACATTCCGGCATGGCGTTTTTATTCGTGTGGGACGGGGCCTGTTATGCACCATTTTTATTTGACTGAAATTGATTTCCTGACCATCTGCCGCGCGATCGGTTTGATCGGTTTTATCCTCTATGCCACTGGTTTCTTTTGCTTATCTGTCGGAAGGCTCGACAGCTCGCGGCCGTTGTATTTCGGGCTGGTTTTTGCGGCGTCGTGCTGTGTGATGATCTCGCTCTGGGCCGATTTCAACCTATCGGCCGCCCTCATTCAGGGGTTTTATATCCTGATGTCGGCTGGCGGCATATTGCGCCGGCGGCACCGGATCGTCGGCACGGCCTGATCCCGGAAGTTCGGCCTTGATCGTCAGACACCGACCACCTCGCGCCATTGGCCCGGGGCAAGATCGGTCAGGTCATGGGGCCCGATGGAGTGGCGGACGAGACGCAGGACGGGGAAACCGACGGCGGCGCACATGCGGCGCACCTGGCGATTTTTGCCCTCGCTCAGCGTCAGTTTCACCCATGTATCGGTGATCGATTTGCGCAATCGGACGGGCGGATCGCGGTCCCAGATCCAGTCGGGGGGCGGCACGGCGACCGCCCCGCAGGGCGCGGTCTTGCCGTCTTTCAAGGTCACGCCCGCGCGCAGATGATCCAGTACAGCGGTCCCCGGCACCCCCTCGACCAGCGCGAAATAGACCTTGGGTTTCTTGAATTTCGGCGAGGAAATGCGCGCTTGCAGCCTGCCGTCATCGGTGAGCAGCAGGAGGCCTTCGCTGTCGCGATCAAGGCGCCCGGCCGCGTAGACGCCCTTGGGCAGGCCGAATCCGTCAAGCGCGGGCCAGCCGCCCTCAGACGTGAATTGCGACAGCACGTTCATCGGTTTGTTGAACGCAATCAGCATCTTACACCTCGCAGTTGTCGTATCGCGCAAGCCAGCGCTTCGGCGCGGCCGCGCGCCATGTGCGCAGCAGGCGCGCCTCGGCCCAGTCGCGGTCGATGCGTCCGGCGGCCACAAGGATGCAGCCGTAATTGGCGTAGTGGTCGTGGTGGAGGAACATGTCGGGATCAGCGTCGCGCAGCAACTCGCTCTCCTCGGTGGTGCCTTTGAAGATCGCGGCGTCGATGTAGGGGCTCCACCAACACCACATTTTGCCGTGCGCTTTGAGGTTCGGATTGCCCCACGACACGGCGTCTTCGACCTTGGAAAGGTTGAGCGAGAGGGCGAAGGCGTGCAGGTCGGGCCATGTGGCGATGGGATCAGTCGTCACGATTGGTGGACCCCTCCGTAAACATCGCCGCATAAACCACGTTCGCAAGGCTCGGATCGGCATACGCGGCCGCATTGCTGGCCCAACCATCGACCGGACCCACTTTTGTGATCCAGTCACCATCTGCCCAATAAAGGCCCAAGCCACGGTTTGTTTCCCACGGCACGTTCGCCTCGACCCCGACAAACCATGTCTGATCGCCGCTGTCGCCTTGGTGGATAAAGACGGCCTTTGGGGTGACGTGGTCCCAGACTTGGTCCGGCGCGGATAGATCGGGCAATGGCACGCCGGGCCAGCCAGTTCCGTTCAAATGAGCCATCATATCGAGGTAATAGGCAAAGACATGACGGCTGACGGATCGCAGGGCCGATGGGCTCAATGCGAGGAACCGGTTGAGCGCGGCTTCACCCTCGGGCGGCAAAGGCTCCGGGTCCCAGCGTTGGACCTCGGCCCCACCGAAGAGCGGCAAGTGATAGGTCTCTGGCGGCGGATATTCCATCAATGCGCCTCCGCCCAGTTCGCACCCTGCCCTGCATCCACCACAAGCGGCACGTCGAGCCGCACCGCCGGGTCGCACGCACTTTGCATCACGTCGCGGGCGCGTTCGATCAGGCGGTCTGTGGCGTCCTCATCAACCTCGAAAATCAATTCGTCATGGACCTGCAACAGCATCCGCGCGGGCAAATCGGCGATGGCGTCATCCATGCGCACCATCGCGCGGCGGATGACGTCGGCGGCGGTGCCCTGGATCGGCGCGTTGATCGCGGCACGGCCCGCGAAACCGGCGCCGGGACCCTTGGCGTTGATCTCGGGCGTATGGATTTTCCGGCCAAACAGCGTCTGGACGTAGAGGTGATCCTTGGCGAATTTCTTGGTGTCATCCATGTAGGTGCGGATGCCGGGGAAGCGTTCGAAATAGCGGTCGATGAAGCCTTGCGCCTCAGCCCGCGGGATGCGCAGATTGCGGGCGAGGCCGAAGCCGGAAATGCCGTAGATCACCCCAAAATTGATGGCC
>CAZPJO010000450.1:223-2396 GCA_964586895.1 uncultured Roseicyclus sp. | reverse complement strand
GTCCCCGTCCGCTTGTGTTCTTAACCATATCGGCCTCTCGGGGCTCATGCGTCGTAGAGCCGGTTTTCCTCATTGTGTTCCACGCGCTTCTCGACGGCCTAAAGCGGCACGTCAAGCGCTGCCGGGTTGCCGTGGTCGTGGATCGCCTGCGCATCGGAGGGCAAGGCATCGGTGGGCCCGGCGGTTTCGGGCGCGGATTTCGGCTCCGGAGGTGCCGGGGTGTGTCGGGGTATAGGCCACGCTCAATACGGGCCGTCCTCAAGCACGCCGTCGCGGCTCATCTGCGCGTAAAGCAGCCCCTCGCGCAGGCCACGGTCTGCGACCGAAAGCCTGTCCGTGGGCCAGGCGCGCAGAAGCGCCTGCAGGATCGCGGCCCCCGACATGATCAGCGTCTGCCGGTCGCGCCCGATGCGCGGGTCGCGGCGGCGGCCCTCGGGGCCAAGCGCGAGGTAGCCGTTGATCACCGTGTCGATCTGATCGGAGGTCATGCGCAGCCCGTCGACCTTGTTCCGGTCATAGCGGCGCAGGCCCAGATGCGAGGCCGCAACCGTCGTGACCGTGCCCGACGTACCGATGATCTGGAACCCGTCGCGGGCCTGTTCGGCGGCGTCGTCATAGGGCGAAAACTCGGCCAATTGCTCTTCGAAATACCAGCTCATCAATGCAAATCGCGCGCCGTCATCGGCCACGTCGTCATAGAGATCCTTCAACGTGGCCACCCCAAGCGGGATGGAGATCCAATCGACCACCTTGGCACGCGGGAACACGTCGTCGGCATTGTCGAAGCCGTGGTGCAGCCGCATGATCGCCTTGGGCCGTTCGAGTTTCGGCACACGGCTGAGGTCGATCCAGACCAACTCGGTGGAGCCGCCGCCGATATCAACCACCAGAAGCTGCTCGGTCCGGGTCGAGACCAGCGGCGCGCAGGAGACGACGGCAAGGCGCGCTTCCTCCTCGGGCTCGATGATGTCGAGTTGCAGGCTGGTCTCGCGGCGCACCAGGTTGATGAACTCGGATGCGGTGGTGGCCCGGCGGCAGGCCTCGGTCGCCACCAGCCGCGCGCGTTCCACCCGATGTTTGCTCAACTTCTTCTGACAGATCTTGAGCGCACCGACCGCACGCGCCATCGACGCGCGCCCCAACCGGCCAGACGCCTCCAACCCCTGCCCCAGCTGCACCGATTTGGAGAACGAATCCACCACGTGAAGCTGGCTGCCCTTGGGCTGCGCGATCAACATGCGGCACGAATTCGTGCCCAGGTCGAGCGCGGCATACAGATCGTCGGGGTCAGGGCCCGATTTCCGGGCCGACGCGGGGCGCCGTTCAACAGATGGGATGGCACCCGGCTCGGACTTAGGCGTCACCGGGGCCACGGGTCTGGGGAACGGTCCATCCCCGCCAGAGCGCTCACGCGACATGGGGCACCGCCATTTCGATTTCCAAGTTACCGCCAAGCCTAGCCCGTTCACGGTTTTGAAACAATGGCCGATCCATGGATGGTTCATGTTGTTGTTGAATAATTCGGGCGGCCCACCCCTGCTTTGGCCCCTCGCCGCCGCATCAAACGCGCGTTACCTTGGGCGGCGCGGACGGCCCGCGTCGTTTTGCGGGCCGCGCATGTCGAAAACAGGATCGGCGCGCGCGCGGCCTGCGCCTATGGTGCGCACAACAACCGCCGCGCCGACTCGGATGCGCCACAAGGGAAAGGACCCGGATCATGGCTGCGATAACCCTCGTCTTCTGGCGCGATATCCCGGCGCAGGTGATCGTCGGCAAGGGGCGGACGGGCGCGAAAATGCCGCTGCCCGAACGGTTCGAACAGGCCATCGACCGCGCCGCCATGAAGGTGGGGGCCAAGGATGACGACGCCTATCTTGCGGGCTTTCACCGCGTTGTGGTGGGCGAGGCCGTGGGCGATCTGCGCGACGCGGCCGCCGCCGAGGCAGCGGCGATTGACGCCGCCTATGACAATGACCGCCTGAAAACCCTGATCGAGGCCGAGGGATATGACCCTTTGAAACCGGCCTGACCCAATCGCCGCACATATGAGCATCCGGGAGACCCTCATGTCGCTACTCCGCTTCGGCAAGGCCGCGCCCGCGCCGGCCGACATCACGCCCACACCCGAGATGGAGGCGCTCCTGCGGGGCTATTCCATCGAGGTGATGCCGCG
>CAZPJO010000450.1:0-213 GCA_964586895.1 uncultured Roseicyclus sp. | reverse complement strand
ACGCTTCTATATCGCACATATCGAAGGCACCCCGATCGAAGACATGGTCGCCACCGCCGCGCGCCTGCGCGCTGAGGGCTATGACCCGATGCCGCATTTCCCCGCGCGCATCATCCGCGACGCCGCCACGCTGGAAGATTGGATCGCGCGCTATCGCGGCGAGGCCGATATCACGCAGGCGCTGTTGCTGGCCGGGGGCGTGGCCAAGCCCCA
>CAZPJO010000449.1:0-2399 GCA_964586895.1 uncultured Roseicyclus sp. | reverse complement strand
ATACCACGTGAAGGCGCGCAGGAGTTTCATGGGGCCTGCTTAGGCAGGCGGGTGGACGAAAGTTTGGCGTTTTGGGGTAAGGTTTGGGTCGCGGTTATTTGCGCGAGAACAGATGCCGGGCGGCGCGGCCGATCCGCGCGAAGGCCTGACCCAACCCGCCCTTGATCCAATCGCCGCTTTCCAGCGTGACGGGGCCTTTGGGGGTATCCAGATCGAGGCGCAGGGAGGGCGGGCCGGAGGTGGCGCGCAGATCGAGGCCGAGACCATCGAGCAGGCGGTTGAGCGGCGGCATCTCGGGGTGGGTGAGGTGCAGCGCGGTGGCGAGGCATTGCGGATCGCGCGCGACGGGATAGACGGGCGGCGCATCGTGGCAGGTCAGGATCGGGCGGATCATGTCCTCGCCCGGCCCAAGACGCCCGGCCTTCATGGATTGCCGGAACCCATCCATGTCGATGCTGTGGGCCTGCACCACTTCAACGGGATGGTTCAGTTGCGCCACAAGGTCGGAGGCGATGTCGAAATCGCGCACCTGCACCGACCAGCCGATCAATTCCGGCAGGCGGAGCTTGGACAATTCCGCGCCCAGATGGTTCACGCCACGGAAGGCAGGCTTGGGGGCGATCACCTCGATCACTGCGCCGGATTGCGTGTGCAGCACGGCGGAATGGTTCATCGCCTCGTCGGGATAGGGAAGCGGGGTGGCCGTGAGCCCGGTGAGGTCATGGAGAAAGGCGATGCCGATTTCAAGCGTGGGGGCCCCGAGGGAGATGTTTTCGAATTCGGTGGCGCCGAAGGGGTTCAGGAGGGCGGGCATGGGAGCTCCGTTTGCGCGTCAGAGAAGGATGGCGATTGCGGTAAGCGCAAGCATAAGCGCCCAGACGCGCCAGAGCACGCCGCAGGCGGCGGTGATGTCGGCGGCGGTGGCGGCGCGGGTGCCTTGGGCATTCATCTCGGGGTCGGTGGTCATTTTGCCGTCGTAGGCGCGCGGACCCGAGAGAGACAGGCCAAGGACAGCGGCCATGGCGGCTTCGGGCCAGCCGGCGTTGACGGAGCGGTGTTTGGGGCCGTCTTGCGCGGCGGTTTTGAGGGCGTTTGGTTTGGTGGTGAGCGCGATCAGCAGCGCGGTGAGGCGGGCGGGGACGTAGTTGAGCGTGTCGTCAAGGCGCGCGGCGGCCCATCCGAAGTCTTCGTGGCGCGGCGTGCGGTGGCCGATCATGGAATCGGCGGTGTTGATGATCTTGTAGGCGAGGATGCCGGGCAGGCCCGCGATGAGGAACCAGAAGGCCGGGGCGACGACGCCGTCCGACAGGTTTTCGGCGGCGGATTCGATGGCGGCGCGGGCAACGGCGTGTTCATCGAGTTGATCGGGGTCGCGGCCGACGATCATGGAAACGGCGCGGCGGCCCTCGGGGAGGGAGTGGCGGAGGGCGTCGGCGACGGCGCGGACGTGGTCGACGAGGCTGCGTTGCGCGAGGAGGATCGCGGTCAGGATGAGGGACCAGAGGGGGGCGAGCGGAAGGGATTGGATCAGGGCGCCCGAGGCGAGGGCGAGGGCGAGAAGGGCGACGGCGGTGGCGATACCTTTGAGGCGGCGGGCGTCGCCATGGTTGAAGCGACGGTCGCAGAAATCGACGGCGCGGCCCATGAGAACGGCGGGATGCGGAAGACGGGACCAGAGCCATTTCGGTTCCCCCAGGGCCGCGTCGAGCGCCATGGCGACGGCAAGGATGGTTGCGGTCACAGGGCGGCTTCGAGTTGCGCCCAAGCGTCGGCGGAGCCCGGCAGGCCGAAGCGCATCCAGCTATCGGAATAGGGGAACACGCGGGTCCAGACATGCGCGCGGGCCAGCTTGGCCTGCCAATCGGCGGCCCGGCCCGGCATGGCGTAGGTGCGGAACAGATCGGTGCCGCCTACAAGGGTCGCGCCGATATCGCCAAGCCGCGCATCGAGGCGGGCGGCGTCGCGCGACAGGCGGTGGCGCGTGGCCTCGGCCCAGTCGGGATCTCTCAGGGCGCGGGTGCCGATTTCAAGCGCGGGACCGGCGACGGGCCACGGCCCGAGAAGCTCGGTCAACCGCCCGATGGTCTTGCGCTGCCCGATGGCGAAGCCCAGGCGCAGACCGGCGAGGCCCCAGAATTTGCCGAAGCTTTTGAGGACAATCGTGCCAGGCCGCGCAGTGCGGGCGATATGCGACTGCGCGGGGCTGGTATCGCAGAAGCTTTCGTCGATGATCGTCAGCTCCGGCCCGGTTGTGGGGATATCACGCCAGAGGCGGCCATCGGGATTGTTGGGATGGACATAGACATGGACCGGCATCGTGGCGTCGTCGGGAGCGACAAGGCGTTTGCGGGCCGCGAAGGCGGCGGCGTGTTGGTTGTAGGTGGGCGCGGGGATATAGG
>CAZPJO010000448.1:1365-2401 GCA_964586895.1 uncultured Roseicyclus sp. | reverse complement strand
ACCCCATCCGCCGCGCGACCCCCGGCCTCAAGGTCACGCTGGAACACATCACCACATCCCACGGCATCGATTACGTCCGTGACGCGCCGGGTGACATTGCGGGCACGATCACCACCCATCACCTGATGATCAACCGCAACCACATGCTGGTTGGCGGCATCCGGCCCCATTATTACTGCTTGCCCATCGTCAAACGCGCCGACCACCAGACGGCCCTGCGCGCGGCCGCCACCTCCGGCCACCCCCGCTTCTTCCTCGGCACCGACAGCGCGCCGCATCTCGACGGCGCCAAGGAAACCGCCTGCGGCTGCGCCGGTGTCTTTTCCGCGCCCAACACGATGTCCTGCCTCGCCCATGTCTTCGACGAAGACGGCGCGCTCGACAAACTCGAAGCCTTCGCCTCGCTCAACGGCCCCGCGCGGTATGGCCTGGCACCCAACGACGCCACGCTCACCCTGGAAAAGCGCGATGTCCCTGCCGAGCATCCGTCGAAATACCACACACCCGATGGCCCCCTGACCCTCTTTGATCCGGGCCACGCGCTGCATTGGCACGTGGTGGACTGAGCCCCTTCATCTTTTCAGAAATACTCAAAAAACAGGCCCGCCATGATCCCCTCGTCCTATCCCGATGACGCAACCATGGCCGCAATGACGGCCCGCATGCTGCTCGACATCAAGGCGGTGCATTTCAACACCGACCAACTCTTCACCCACACCTCCGGCAAACAGGCCCCAACCTATATCGATTGCCGCAAACCCATCGCCTACCCGCGCGTGCGGTCCACCTGCATGGATTTCCTGACCTGCAAAGTGATGCGCGCGGCAGGGCTTGAGGCCTTCGACAACATCGCGGGCGGCGAGACGGCCGGTATTCCCTTTGCCGCGCTTGTGGCCGAGCGCATGGGCCTGCCGATGTCTTATGTGCGCAAGAAGCCCAAGGGCCATGGCCGCACCGCCCAGATCGAGGGCGACATGCGCGAGGGAGAGCGCGTGCTTCTGGTCGAGGATCTGACCACCGACGGCGGCTCGAAACT
>CAZPJO010000448.1:992-1355 GCA_964586895.1 uncultured Roseicyclus sp. | reverse complement strand
GACGCGATCCGTCGCGCAGGGGCGAGCTGCAACCATACGGCGGTGATCTTCTATTACGGCATTTTCGACGACGCGATCCCGACCCTGCGCGAAAACGGGATCGAATTGCACTGGCTGACCACCTGGGCCGATGTCATCGCCGAGGCGCGCCGGGGCGGCGACTTCACCGAGGCCACGCTCGCAGAGGTTGAACGATTCCTCCACGACCCCGAAGGTTGGCGCGCTGACCGCGGCCTGATCTGATCCGCGCCGGCGTCGGTCTTGGCGTCGGTCTTGGTGTCGGAAATAAATCGTGACGTGTTCTTTTGACCACGCGCGCCCTGCGCCACACGGGCCATTGGCGTTGGGTATATCTCGTCTTGT
>CAZPJO010000448.1:673-982 GCA_964586895.1 uncultured Roseicyclus sp. | reverse complement strand
ACATCAACATCTTGACGTCACGCGCCGCATGACCGCAAGATAAGGACGGGCCGTGCGAGACAAACGTTAATCCGACTTACCCACAAGATATCCAGATTGACGTCGCCGCAGGACGATCCGCTATACCCGGCCCAACCACGCGGCACACGGCCCTGCCAGGCCCGGACCAGCACCCCGAAAACCGGGGGCGGCGCGCGCGTGGCGTAACCAGCGCTTGGGGGAGCAGATGAACGAAATCGCAGCACTCAATTCCACCCTCCCGTCCGATCCGTCGGCCGAGGATGCAAGCCCCGTCCTGCCCCATAATAT
>CAZPJO010000448.1:0-663 GCA_964586895.1 uncultured Roseicyclus sp. | reverse complement strand
GGCGCGGTCCTGTCGTCCAACGATGTGCTCGACCGGGTCGATGACCTCGTCAAGCCGGACCATTTCCACGATCCCGTGCATGGCGCGCTGTTCGAAATGGCGGCCGCGCGCATCGCCAAGGGGCTGCAAACCGACGCCACCACGCTCAAGACCTTCGCCACCGACATCCCCGGCCTCGCGGAACTGGGCGGGGCGAATTACCTCGTCAAACTGCAACTGGCCGCCATCGCGACCTCTGCGGCGCGCGATTACGCGCAACTGATCCATGATCTTGCCGTGCGGCGCGAATTGATCGACCTGGGCAACCGGGTGTCGGACCGCGCGCGCGCCATGCGCGACGCCGCCTCCCCCGATGATCAGATCGTGGAGGCGGAATCGGAATTGTTCGCGCTGGCCTCCACCGGGTCGACCAACAAGGGCTTCACCAGCTTCCTCGGCGCGCTCCATGACGCGGTGCAGATGGCCAACGCCGCCTACAACCGCAAGGGGCAGCTTGCGGGCATTTCCACCGGGTTGACCGACCTCGACCGGATGCTTGGCGGTTTGCATGACAGTGACCTTCTGATCCTTGCGGGGCGTCCTTCGATGGGCAAAACCTCGCTGGCCACCAACATCGCCTTCAACGTCGCCAAGGCCTGGCGCGAGGGGCAGAAGGAAGATGGC
>CAZPJO010000447.1:1331-2407 GCA_964586895.1 uncultured Roseicyclus sp. | reverse complement strand
GACGCAAGCCCCTTGCGCAGGCTTTCGCGTGGTGGGTCGGTTGCCGCGCGCGGGCGGCGCGCGTGGAGAGGGCGCCCGCGCGTTTCGTCAAATCGGAATGGCTTGCCCGAGACTGTCAAAGTCAGCAAACTGCTGCCACACACAGCGCGCAGGTGATCCATGGCAGACCCGAATTGGAGCGATTTTCGTGTTGTCCTGGCACTGCGCACTGCAGGCTCGATCGCGGGGGCGGCGCGTGTCCTGGGGGTGGATGGATCCACCGTCAGCCGCAGGCTTGCCGCAGCCGAGGACGCGTTCGGCGCGACGTTGATTGTGCGCGGTGGTGGTGATTTTGTCTTTACCTCCGAGGGCCTGGCGGTCGCGGAAGCGGCGGAGCAGATGGATGTGGCCGTCAACACGACCCGGCTTAACGTCCGTTCGATGCGCCAAGAGGCTGCTGGTACAATCAAGGTGGCCTGTGTTCCGACCGCAGCGCATGTGTTGCGCCCGCTTGTCGGTGAAATCGCCGAGGCCCATGATGGTTTGCATGTCGATCTGATGAGTTCGATTTCCGGGGTGGACCTTGCGAAGGGGGATGCGGATATCGCGGTGCGCACAATTGCGCCGAAGGATCCCGGATTGGTGATCGCCCATGCGTTTACATGGGGAAGCGGGCTTTATGCGTCCAAGGATTATCTTGCGCGGCACGCCCGCCCGAAGGCAGCCCAGGATCTGTATCAGCACAAGTTGATCCGATATGGCGCGCCGTTGTTGCATGCGCGGTGCTTTGGCTGGGTGGAGCAATTCGCCAATCCCGACGCGCCTGCGACCCGGGTTGAAAACTCGGATTCCGCGCGCGTCATGATCGAGCAAGGGGAAGGCATTGGACCGCTGTTTTGTGCGGTGGGCGATACATGCGGATCGCTGGAGCGGGTGTTCCCGGACCCGTTCGATCAGATGGAGTCGTGGGTCATTTACCACGAATCCGCGCGCGGCTCACACCGGATGCGCGTTGTTCTGGATGCTTTGGTGGCGTTTTTGAAGGACCGCAAGCCGTTGCTGACAGGGGTGCATGACGGACCTTCGTGACGCGTTGT
>CAZPJO010000447.1:0-1231 GCA_964586895.1 uncultured Roseicyclus sp. | reverse complement strand
TTGTGACGGGCGCGCGCCGGCGGCATGGGCGCGTTTGCCCGTGGCCAAGGGGGCAGACCACGGGCGCGGGCCGTTTCAATCGGCGGGTTCTTCTTCGAAATTGCTCCAGAATTCGTCGCGCGCGTTGCTGCGCGGGAACGGGTCGCTCGGCACGGGCACTTGCAAAAACTCGCACAGCGGCCCCCAGCCATCGGACGGCGTGAAGACCAGCAACCTGTCGGCCGGGACAAGCGCGCGCACCAGCGCGTTGTTGCGGCGGTAGGCCTCGATCGCCATGGCCTTGTCGGGCAGACCGCCGAATGTGTCGTCGATGTAGAAGGGCGTCAGGTTGGTGAATATGTCCTGAATATGGGGGGGCATGTTGCGGGTCAGCGTTTTGTGATGGGTCCAGACCTTGAGAACGGTCTTGGAGAAACTGTCCCACCAATCTTGTTCCGGGCGCTCGGTATGGAGGACTTTCGCGTGGGGAAAGGCGTCAATGGTTTGCTGCCAGACACGCCCGCCGGGGAAATCGACCTGCGCGGTGAAGCCATCGAAAACGGCGCTCCAATCGGTGGTCTGTCCGCGCGCGACCTTCGTCCAGAGGGCCACCTGCGCGGGATCGGCAAACAGCGCCATCATGTGATGGCAGGGTCCGAAGCCGAGATGTTCAAGCGCCATGCGTGTGGACATTGTGCCCGTGCGGCTGAGGCCGGTTCCGATTACTTTGAGGGTCATGTCAAGGCTCCGTTGGGTGCAATAAGGGGGCTGCCCAACATCGGGACGCAGGTTGCCGGTCGATCAAGGGGGGATCTCTCCCGCTTGGTCGTTGGGTGGGTGCGATGGTTGATGTTGGGTCGCGATTGCGATGGGAGGAGGTTAGCGTCGGGCGCGTTTCGGGTCGACGCGTATCCCTGCAAACGTCACTTGCAAAAACGCGGGCACGCGGGGATGCGCGGGGGGGGCACGGGGGCGGCGGCGGCGCGGTCAGAGGCGTTGCAGCGCCACGGCCAGATCGCCGTAGCCGGTAAAGCGGCGCTCGAAGGCGAGCCCGAGGGTATCGGCGTGGTGCCTGGCCAATTCGGTCAGGGCGGGGTCGTCGGTTTGGGCCTGGTAGACGAGTTTTTCGTAATTGCCGAAATACATGTCGCGCAGGTCCGGGAAGCGGTCGAGGCCGAGGGGTTTGGTGACGAAGGCATCGAATTGTTTGACCAGAAAGTCGGTCAGGTAGAAGGCCGTCATCTCGTCGCGC
>CAZPJO010000446.1:0-2415 GCA_964586895.1 uncultured Roseicyclus sp. | reverse complement strand
CACATAGGCCTGCTGCGCGAGGGTGCGCGGCTCGACGGTTTTCTTGCGGGTGCCGATCTCAAGATCGCCGCCCTTGAACATCTCGATCTGATCGCCGTCGCGCGCGCCGGTGCCCTCGTCCGAGCCGCCAAGGCGCACCACCGCGTCGATGTCACCCGGCTCAAGCGATTTGCCGGCCTCGACGCGGTCGTAAAGCACCTGCAACACCTCCACCGCGCGATCGCGCGCCTCGCCCAGAACCGCCAGCGCATTGCCCCGCCGCAGGATATGGACCGACAGCAGATGCTCGATCTGCGCAAGGTTGCGGTCAAACTCTCCACACAGCTCGATCAGCAGGCGGTTATCGGGAAATTCGAGGGTGCGTTCCGGGGACTCGCTGCCCGCAAGGGCTTCGCTGGAGGGGGCAGGATGGGGCAGCGGATTGATTGCCAAGGAAAACTCCGGCGCTGGCGTCGCGCCCGGGCCATCCGAAGCGCGTGGATGGGAGGAGTCTGGCCTCTCGCCCCCCGTTTTGTCCACCACGGATCTGCAATTGTCACCAATATTTCGTGGTTCAAACCCCGGCCCCACGCCACACCTGCCAATCGCCCAAGAAAAAGGCGGCCCCGCAAGGGACCGCCCGTTTCACCACCGAGACCGGCGTTCAGTTCAAACGCGGCACGCGGTCCTCAATGCCCGGGCTGCCCGAGCTGAAGTCGCCCACAATCGACCCCGGAGGCGCGGGTTGCGTGCACACCGGCAGGCCCGAGCGCGGATCGAGGCGGCGCGACCAATAGCCCTCCAGCCCGTCGTCGATCATCCAGATGTGGCAGCCATCGGGATCGATGAAGATCCCCGCCTCCAACCGCGACAGCGGCCCGCCATCGGTGCCGGTGTCCTCGGCAATCGCCACGACGTTGGGCTGACCGGCGGGCGTGTTGTTGCGCACCGACCCTTCCGAAATGGATTCGACACACCCCGATGCCACAAGGCAGGTCGCGAGGATGAATGAAGTTCTCTTTACCATGATCCGTTTCCCTTCACTCAACGATAGCAGACGATTTCGACACGACGGTTGCGCTGCATGTTGGCGGCGCTGTCGTTCGGGGCGACCGGGCGGCGTTCGCCATATCCGATCTCGCGCGCGACCCGCGCACCGACCGACCGCGCCACATTGGCCACGGCGGCGGCGCGGCGTTCGCTCAGGCGCATGTTCGCTTCGTCCGACGCTCGGCTGTCGGTATGGCCGTAGATCGCATAGGCAAAGGCGCCCGCGCCTTGGAAGAACTGCTGTAGATGCGCCCGGCCAGATGCGGTCAAACGCGCGCTTCCGGTCTGGAACATCGTGTCGGTATTGGCCACGCCGCAGGGGTTCACATCAAGGCAGACGGGCATGCCGTTTTCGGGGTTCACCCGACCTTCCATGTAGCCTTCGACCCCACCATCGGCGACCCAATGCATGCAGCCGTCGGGGTCGATCCATATGCCGGGCTGTACCGTTCCGCTGACGATGATCCGTTCCTGCGCTGTGGCTGGGGTTGCAAGCGCCATGACCGCCCCCAAAACCAAGGCCGTCGCACCGGCAGCGCCGCTCACAACCGAAACTGCGCGCGTCAAAATGTTGATCACACCTGCATCCCCCCTTTTGCCCGACCGTTCCGGCCCTTTGGCCCAAGACAGGTCGCGTCTCGCCATGGCGGCAGGTTCCACAAAGCCTGGCAGGGCCGTATCCGAAACCGCCGGTGATGACGGCACGTTACCACCTTAGCCAACCTTGGAAAGGTTTATTCGCCCGAGGAGTGAGGTTCGGCCGCGCCGGGCCGGCGGCTCAGATCAACCGACCGCGCAGGGAATTCGTCCGGCTTTCAACGATCTCCACCGGCGCGATCTGCCCGCGCAGCTCGGACGGGCCATCCACATGCACCGCATGGAGGTATTCGGATTTGCCGACCATCTGCCCCGGCTCGCGCCCGGGTTTCTCGAACAACACATGCACGCGGCGACCCACCATCGCGTCCTGCGTGGCGCGCTGTTGCGCGCCCAGAAGCGCTTGCAGGCGTTGTAACCGGTCGCTGGCCTCGGCGTCCGTGACCTGCCCGTCGCGCTCCATCGCGGGGGTGCCGGGGCGGGCGGAATATTTGAACGAATAGGCCGTCCCGAACCCGACCTGCCGCACCAGATCGAGGGTCTGCTCAAAGTCTTCCTCGGTCTCGCCGGGAAAGCCCACGATGAAATCGCCGGACAGGTGCAGATCAGGGCGTATCGCGCGGATCCGCTCGATCAGGCGCATATAGGCGTCGCGCGTGTGCTTGCGGTTCATCGCCTTGAGGATCTTGTCGGACCCGGCCTGCACCGGAAGGTGAAGATACGGCATCAGCTTGGCACAATCGGCATGCGCCGCGATCAGGTCGTCATCCATGTCATTGGGATGCGAGG
>CAZPJO010000445.1:0-2420 GCA_964586895.1 uncultured Roseicyclus sp. | reverse complement strand
GCAGGCCGGGCCAGATGCCGAGGATCTGCGCGGTGTCGCTGTGCGCGGGGTGATTGACGGCGACGGAGACCTGCCATTTGCCCTTGCGAAGGGCCGGTTGCAGGGCCTTGACGGGGCGCAGGGTGGCGGTGACGGGGGCGATATCCCATTGGGTTTTCAGCGCGTCGGCGACCCGTTCGAGATCGCCGGAGGGGGAATGCATGTCAGGTTCCACCACGTCGATCATCACCAGACGCGTGGCGGGATCCATGGTGATGGGTTTGGAGGAGGCGGCCTTGCGCACGACCTGTTTGTGGACCTGGGATTCGGGCGGCACGTCCACGACGATATCGCCCATGACCTTCGCCTGACAGCCCAGGCGGCGACCGGGTTTGAGGCCACGCACGCGGTCATAGCGCGCCTCGACCTCGTTCCAGTCGCTCAGCGCGTCGTCGCGGGCGGTCAGCCCATGTTTGGGGAAGTCGCCGAAGGAGGGCGCGATCTGACATTTCGAGCAGATGCCGCGCCCGCCGCAAACGCTGTCGAGGTCAACGCCAAGCTGCCGCGCGGCGGTCAGGATCGGGGTGCCGACGGCGAAATGCCCGCGCTTGCCGGAGGGTGTGAAAACGACGAGGGGGTCGGTCATCTCTGCATGGCTTTCGGTAGGAAGGGCGAGGGCGCGCGTGTCAGCGCGACAGAAGGCCGGGACCCCAGAGCCACACGGCAAACGGCACCGGCAGGACCGCGAGCACGACCATGATCACGGTGGGAAGCGGGCGGAAGGTGCCGGTCACACCGGCCAGCATCAACAGACCCCCGCCGCCGCCCAGGATCGTGTTGCCGGGCAGGTTCAGCACACCGGCCAGGGTAAGGTAGCGCGCGCGCACCAGCAACAGCGCAAGCGGGCGCGGCAGGCTGGTGTTCAGCATCTGCAACCGTGCGTCGGGCGGCAGATCGCAGAAGGATTGCACCATGTCGGCGGCGCGCCGCAGCCGCAGATCGCGCAGAAACGACGCCAGCACCCGATGCGGGATCAACCGCCCGATTCCGAACGCCAGAAGCAGGCCCGCGACGGTGGCCAGATAGACCGCAGGCGCAACTTCGGCCCCCCGCATCAGCAGAAGGGCGATGCCGATTTCGACCCCCGGCACAAACGGCACCGCAATCAGGAGCGCATAGGCCAGCAGCAGCCCGGCCAGAAGCGAGAGCATCATCGCATCGCTTTGCGCCTCGCTCAGGGTTTCGGCGGTTTTCAACGTAACGTCGATCAGCAACGAGGCGAGATAGGCCACGGCCAGGATCACAGCGATGCGCAGCACGACATTGGGCGCGCGGCTCATCCCGGCAGGTCCGGGCCACAGGGCAGCAAGAAGGGGCGCGTAGTGATGTCGATGTCTCCGGCGTGGGCAGATGCGCGCGCGCAGGCTGCATCAGGGATACGAACTTGTCCATGCCCGGGCCCGCCCCATCACCCGGCGCGGCGGCGGCGGCCACCCTCGCGGCCCCGGCGGGGTGCAGCATCGGGATCTTTGTTGAACGCGATCCAGGCCCCGCCGCCGTCATCGTGGTTGAGCAGGAAATTGGCGGCGCGAATGGCCTCCATCTCTTTGCCCGCGCGGGGTTTGGTGGAGCCCATGCCGAAAAGCTTCACGAAGGCCTCGTCGTCCATATCGGGGGGCAGGATCACACCCGCCGCCTCAACCAGCGCCTTTTTCTCGGCGATCTTCTTGGGGCCGGTGGGCAGGGCGACGGGGTTCATGATCGCGCTGGTCATACCGGCGGAGAACGCCATCGGCAGGAAGGCGTTGTTGATGCCGTGGCGGTTGGGCAGGCCGAAGGAGATGTTGGACGCGCCGCAGGTCGTGTTCACGCCAAGCTCTTCGCGCAGGCGGCGGACAAGCGTGAACACCTGATGGCCTGCCGTGGCCATGGCCCCGATGGGCATGACAAGCGGGTCAACGACGATATCGTGGGCGGGAATGCCGAAATCGGCGGCGCGTTCGACGATCTTTTTGGCGACGGCAAAGCGGACCTCTGGATCTTCGGAAATGCCGGTGTCATCGTTGGAGATGGCCACCACGGGGACGTTGTATTTCTTGACCAGCGGCAGGACCAGGTCCAGGCGCTCTTCCTCGCCGGTGACGGAATTCAGAAGCGGGCGACCTTCGGCGGCGGCCAGGCCGTTTTCAAGCGCGCCGGGCACGGATGAGTCGATGCACAGCGGACAATCGGTGACGGATTGAACGGTTTCGACAAGCTGCTGCATCAGCGTGGGTTCGACGAAATTGTTGTCGGCATAGCGCGGATCTTCGGCCATCTTGTTGGAGAAGACCGCGCCAGAGTTGATGTCGAGCACGGTGGCGCCCGCTTCGACCTGCGCGATGGCGTCGGCCTGCACGCGGGAGAAATCGCCGCGTTCGAGTTCCTCGTTGAGGATCTTG
>CAZPJO010000444.1:0-2420 GCA_964586895.1 uncultured Roseicyclus sp. | reverse complement strand
CTTTATAAGCAATGACTTGGGCCGAGTCCAATCGAAAAATTTGCCCTCGCTCACGCGGCCCGGTAGCGTGCCGGTCAACGAATACGGGTGGTTGGAGGATTGTTCCCAAATGCAGATGCATTGTTTCACAAAAAGGGCAGGTATTGTGGCGCTGGCGCTGGCATTGGCCAGCCCTGCCATTGCTGAGCCTTCGCACGGTGTGGCCATGTATGGCGAACCCGCGCTTGGCGCCGATTTCACGCACCTTCCCTATGCCAATCCCGATGCGCCCACGGGCGGTCGAATCGTCACCGGCGAAGTGGGCTCGTTCGATTCGCTGAACCCGCATATCCGCGAAGGCTCCACGCCGTGGCAGTTGCGATTCCTTGTCTACGAATCGCTTCTGGGCCGGTCCTATGACGAGCCGTTCACGCTTTATGGCCTTCTGGCCGAATCCGTCGAGATTGCCGAGGACCATTCCTGGGTCGAATTTACCCTGCGCGAAGAGGCCGCGTTCTCCGATGGCAGCCCCGTCACGGTCGACGACGTCATCTGGTCGTTCGAGACATTGGGCACCGAAGGGCATCCGCGCTACCTCGGCTCCTGGACGCGGGTCGAGGGGATCGAGGCCGTGGGCGAGCGGACCGTCCGCATCACCCTGGCCGAGAATGACCGCGAATTGGCGATGATCATGGGCCTGCGCCCGATCCTGCAGGCCGCGCAATGGGACGACCTCGATTTCACCGAAAGCGGGCTGACCAACGTACCCATCACCACGGCGCCCTATATCATCGACGATTTCGAGGCCGGGCGCTTTGTCAGCCTGCGCCGCAATCCCGATTATTGGGGCGCGGATGTTCCGTTTCGGCGCGGCACCAATGTGATCGACGAAATCCGGATGGAGTTTTTCGGCGACGGCAACGCCATGCGCGAAGCCTTCACCAGCGGCCTGATCACCACGCAACGCGAAACCTCGGCGCAGGCCTGGGCGGATGATTACAATTTTCCGCGCGTACAGAGCGGCGAGGTCGAGTTGGCCGAGATCCCGCATCAACGGCCCTCGGGCATCACCGGCTTTGTAATGAACACGCGCAACCCTTTGTTCAGCGACTGGCGCGTGCGCGAGGCGATGATCCAGGCCTATAATTTCGAATTCATCAACCAGACGATCAACGGCGGCGTCGATCCGCGGATCACCTCGTATTTCTCCAACTCGCCGCTGTCGATGCAGCCCGGCGCGGCGGAGGGCAGGGTGGCCGAGTTCCTCGCACCCTTCGAGGCCGACCTGCTGCCCGGCGCAGTCGAGGGGTATACGCTTCCGGTATCGGACGGGTCCGAGCGCAACCGTGATGGCATCCGGCAGGCGATCTCCTTTATGGAAGAGGCGGGATATAGTGTCGAAGAGGGCGTCATGACGTCCCCTGACGGCGCGCCCGTCACGTTCGAGATCCTGTTGCAAACCGGATCGTCGGAAAACGACTCCATCGCAAACATCTATGTCGAAGCGCTCAGCCGGATCGGGATCGACGTGACCGTCACGCGGGTCGACAGCGCGCAATACCGCGAGCGGACGGATGTGTTCGACTTCGACATGACCTATTACCGGCGCGGCCTGAGCCTGAGCCCGGGCAATGAGCAGCGGCTTTACTGGGGCTGTGAAACGGTCGAGGCGGAAGGGTCACGCAACCTGATGGGGGCGTGTCATCCGGCGATCGAGGCGATGGTCGACACGATGTTGTCGGCGGCCAGCCAGGACGATTACCGCGCGGCGGTCCGTGCCTTGGACCGCGTCCTGATCTCGGAGCGGTATGTGGTGCCATTCCATCACAACCCGATCAGCCGACTGGCGTTCAACGCCGAGCTGGAATTCCCCGATTACATCCCGATCTACGGCGATTGGATCGGCTGGCAGCCGGATGTCTGGTGGGTTGAGGAGTAACTGCGCACCTTGCGTTACCGGCTGGTCCCGAATGGGGGCCAGCCCCCAAACCCCGAGGTATTTTGAAAGCAAAGAGGGCGCGGCTGAGCGCTGAACGACGTGCGGGTCCGGGGCGCCTGTCCGGTTACTCGGCGGCTTCCTTGCGCACCTGCGCCTCGACCGCCTTTTTGGCGTCTTTGCCATCGGGATAGACCAGACCGGCGGAGATGATCAGCTTGGCGCTGTCTTCGACGCTCATGTCGAGGATTTTGACGTCGCGGCGTGGCACGAACAGAAGAAAGCCAGACGTCGGGTTGGGCGTGGTGGGCAGGAAGACGGAGACCATGTCTTCGGGCACCTTTTCGGCGATCTCGCCCTTGGCGGTGGTCGAGATGAAGGCGATGGCCCAGATCCCTTCGCGCGGGTATTGCACCAGGCAGGCCTTGTCGAAATTCTGCTGATCCTGCTTGAGGACTGTTTCGGCGATCTGTTTGAGCCCGGAATAGAGCGAGCGGATCACAGG
>CAZPJO010000443.1:0-2437 GCA_964586895.1 uncultured Roseicyclus sp. | reverse complement strand
CTGAATGACAGGATCTTTTCAGGCGTCGCGGCGGCCACTTCTTCGATGTCCATACCGCCTTCGGTCGAACACACAAAGCTGATCCGGCTCGTCTGACGATCCACCAGAAGTGCCAGATACATCTCCGTCTCGATGCCCGAGCCGTCTTCGATGTAGATGCGGTTGACCTGCTTGCCCGCCGGGCCCGTCTGGTGCGTCACCAGCGTGCGGCCAAGCATCTTCTTGGCCTCGGTCGCCGCCTCTTCCACCGACTTCGCAAGGCGCACGCCGCCGGCCTCACCCGCGTCTGCCTCCTTGAAGGATCCCTTGCCGCGTCCGCCGGCATGGATCTGGGCCTTCACAACCCACAATGGGCCGTCCATTTCGCTCGCTGCAGTCTTGGCGTCTTCCGCCTTCAAAACGACCCGCCCGTCCGAGACCGGGGCCCCATATTGCCGCAGAAGTGCCTTCGCCTGGTACTCGTGGATATTCATGGGATCGGTCCGTTCATTGAGTCACGTTTCCTTCGGCAAAGCACAACTTTTGATTGCAAGAAACGAAAAAGACGAACCTTTACAGGGTTTCTGGCAAAAATCCGACATTTGTGATCACAGCTTGAAAATGTGTGATCACAAATTGCAGCTGCCAAGGGCCAGATACCGACTCAGCCGCGCCGATTTCAGGCGCTATGCACCCACCGCGTTCAGGAACCCAGCGAACCGCGCGTTCGCGTCCTTCCACCCAAACGTCCAGCCCTCGTTCGGAACCCGCCAGCTGTCCCCGTAGTTTGAGGCCAGCATCGCCTCCGCATCGGCCGGGATCTTCAGGCCCGTCGCCCCATGCTCCGCAAACGGCAGAAGTTGCGCCCGCGACAGATCCCCGAATGTGTGCGGGTACACAAACACTTGCCCGGACCCGTCAATCCACGCCGGGAACAGATCCACCCCGAACGGTCCGATCTTGTTCAGCTTGAGCGTAACACCGCTCCAGCTTGACCGTTCAACCCCAACACCGGCCGCGATCAGCCGATCACACAGCGCGATCCACTCCGCCGCCGCATCCGCTTCGTCCTGCGCCTCCATCAAAACGCCCAGGTCGATGTCGTTGTCGTAATCCAGCAGCTTGCCCTCGCGCACCAGGCCCAGAAGCGTGCCGGAATTGGCGAACACCTCAAGCCCCAGCTCCACCAGCCGCGCCGCCAACGCCTGGCAATCGGCCATCACCGCGTCCACATCCGCGCCGCGGAAGCTTTCGGTGAATGCGCTGCCGTTGGGAAGGTGAAAGCCCAGATCGTCTTCCACAACACGCAGAAATTCGTAATATTCCGCCTCAAGGCCCGCCTTGCGGCTCACCCGGCTCAACCTTGCAATCAGGCGCTGCGTGGCGAAGGCCTTGTTGCGGGTCGCGCAATGCAAAACGATCCACGCCTGCATCCAGACCACATCGTTGCGGTCGCGCACGGCCTCCAACGCCTCTGACAGGCGCGCGTAATCGGGTTTTGCGATGGCGCCTCCACGCGCCTTGTCCCAGACCTCGACCACCAAATCGCTCATAGCGCCGCCGCCTTTTCACCCAATGTCTCAATTAAATGCTTGATTTCGTTTAATTGGTCCGAGCGCAGCGCATCCATATAGGTCTTCAGCGACGTGGTCGAAATATCCTCTGTCCGGGGCAGGTAGACCACCTCGCACACGTCGCCCAGATCATCGAACTTGCCGCTCCAATCGTTGCCCATCGCGAAAATGTCGATCTTTTCACGCAGAATGTCGTCGCGTTTCTGTGCCCAGTCATTCTCCGGCAGGATCGCATCCACATAGCGGCACGCCGACAGGATCTCGACCCGCTGATCATACGGAATGACCGAGCTTTTGCCTTTGATCGCGTTGAATTCGTCGGTCGACACACACACGGTCAAATGATCGCCCAGTCCCGCCAATCTCTGCAACAGGCGCACGTGGCCGATGTGGAACAGGTCGAACGTTCCGTAGGTGATGACGCGTTTGGGCAAGGTCTGCTCCGTGCCTTTATTTGTTTGAGAGAAGTAGACGCCAGCCCCCGCGCCGGATCAAGGGCACCGTGTCGCCTTCCGGACAAACCGTTGCCCACGCGCACAAAAAAGGCCGGGCACATGGCCCGGCCTTTCCAATCCGGTCAAGCGGGCGTCAGGCCAGCGTTTCGTCGATCTGCTTGCACGCATCGACAAGGCCCTTCACGGCCTCGACCGACGCATCGAACATCGCCTGCTCGTCCTTGGTCAGCTTCACTTCGACCACGCGCTCGATGCCACCGGCGCCGATCACCGTGGGCACGCCCACATACATGCTTTTGAGGCCGAATTGGCCATCGCAATGCGCCGCGCAGGGCAGGACGCGCTTTTGATCCTTCAGATACGCTTCCGCCATCTCGATCGCCGACGTTGCAGGCGCATAAAACGCCGATCCGGTCTTAAGAAGGCCCA
>CAZPJO010000442.1:0-2446 GCA_964586895.1 uncultured Roseicyclus sp. | reverse complement strand
GATCTGATCCGCAAGCTGCCCGGCGTTCAATCGACACGCGTCGGCTACACCGGGGGTGACGTGCCGAATGCAACCTATCGCAACCATGGCACCCATGCGGAAGGCATTGAAATCATTTACGATCCCGAAGCAATCACCTTCCGCACACTTCTGGAGTTTTTCTTTCAGATCCATGACCCCACGACCCTCAACCGGCAAGGCAACGACCGCGGGATGAGTTACCGATCCGCGATCTACTACGTCGATGAAGATCAACGTCAGACGGCCCTCGACACCATCGCCGATGTCAACCATAGCGGGATCTGGCCCGGCCCGGTTGTCACGGAGGTTGAGCCGGTGAGCGATTTCTGGGAAGCTGAGCCCGAGCATCAGGATTATCTGGAGCGGATTCCGAATGGCTACACCTGCCATTTCCCGCGTCCCGATTGGGTGCTTCCGACACGGACCCAAGCAGCGGAGTAAGCCCCATGGCCATTCGACATATCGCCGTTTTCGCAATTCTCGCCGCGGCCTATGCAGGATGGACCGTCCTGGCAAAACGCAAAGAGGCCGCCGCGCGCGAAGAGGCGGCGGCCAATATGGCGGGCACGAAACCCGAAGACGCCTAGGCGCGGGCGAGGGCCTGCGCTTGCGCCCAAAGTGCATCTGGCACATCGACCGGATCGAATTGCTTGCGCGGCGCGCCGGGAATGCGACCCTCGCCGCCATCTGCAGCGATCGCATCGGCCACGCGCGCAAGCCGATCGCGCATGATATCGCCGCCCGCATGGGCGCCCGGATCGATCAAAAGATAGGTCTGGCCCAGATCATGCGGCGGCCCGTCGGCCAGTTTCAGCCCCTTCACATCCAGTGAATTGACCGAGCCGGTCAGCCCGGCCGCCATCACCTCGACCAGCAGGCCGAAGGCCCAACCTTTCGGTCCCGCCGCGCTGACCAACGCGCCTTTCAGGGCGGCCTCCGGATCTGTCGTCGGCTGCCCCTGCCCGTCCACGGCCCACCCGATCGGAATGGCCTCGCCCGCCGCTTTGGCCATTGTGATCTTGCCAAGCGCCACGGCGGAGGTTGAGAAATCGGCATGCATCGCGGGGGCGCCGTCGCCCGGGATGGTCATCGCGATGGGATTCGTGCCCAGAACCGGCGCGCGGCCACCGGGTGCCGCGACGATGGCCGACGCATTGGTAAAGCCGATCCCGATCAAACCTTGCCCGGCGATCTGTTCGGTGAAAAAGCCAAGCGATGTGCAGGTATGCGCATGGGCCACTGCGAGCGTCGCCACACCATTCTCCCGCGCCGCTGCAACGGCGTCCGGCAGGCCGCACGCGAAGGCAGGTTGCGCAAAACCGAACCCCGCATCGACCCGCACAACGCCCGGCCTTGACCGCGTCACCGACGGCTCGACCGTGCCGTTGACCCGGCCCGAGGCAAGCTGAATGCAGTAGCTTTCAAGATAATAGAGGCCGCAGATGATATTGCCGGTCTCTTCCGCCCGCGCCACAGCGCGCGCCACTTCTGCGGCCTGAAGCGTGCCCGCCCCATGAGCCAACAACGCCGCCTGAGCCGTGGCACGGATGTCTGAGATTGAGATGTGCATGGACGCCCCCCGTGGGAATAACTGCGCCACATCCGAACGCGATTGCGTCCGCGCGTGCAAGGGCCAACCCGGCCCAGATGCGAGACCAAACTGCGACACTTGGGCCGCAGTCGCTCGAATTCTTACCAACCACCGTGTCCCGCCCATTGATCTGACAACGCCGCAGGGGCCCTATTTGGGCGTGTCCGAGATCACGCACCAGGGGATATCGTGAAGACACCTTCGATCTTGCTGTTCCTGCTGGCAGGGACCGCCGCGGCAGCGGACGAGCTGAATATTGGCGGCACCACGGATTATGACACCCAAGGCGCTGGCGTGATCGTCGAGTATAATTTCGGCGATCTGTCCCCCGATCAACAATGGGCCGGCGGTGCCACTGCCTTCGCGCGCCTTGACGCCGATGGTGACGGGTTCATCGGCCTGGGCTACATGGGCCGCCACCGGTTCGACGAGCGCCTGTTCCTTGATCTGTCCTTTACGCCCGGCCTTTACCTTGAGGGAGAGATCGACCTGGGCAGCGTCCTGAACTTTCGCTCTGCCATCGGGATCGGCCTGGACCTGACAGAGACATCCTTCGTGTCGTTTGGCATTGATCATTTCTCCAACGGCGGTCTGTCAGACAGAAATCCCGGCGCAGAAAGCTTCGTGTTGCGCTACGGGCTGCGCTTCTGACGAAGAGAGTTTGATGGCGGGCCACACCAGACAGACCCGGACCCAAAAGCCCTAACGGTTTCTGCAAAACCGTTGCCGCCTGCCAATGTCTCCTGATCTTGCCTGACACTTTCTTCGAAAGCGCAGTTTGGCGGACCCTAGAGGATTCGAACCTCTGGCCTCTGCCTTCGGAGGGCAGCGCTC
>CAZPJO010000441.1:0-2458 GCA_964586895.1 uncultured Roseicyclus sp. | reverse complement strand
CGGGAATGCCGCGGCCATTGTCGCTGACCGAGACGGAGCTGTCGGCATGGATCGTGACGGTTACGGCGTCCGCGTGGCCGGCCAGTGCTTCGTCGATGCCGTTGTCGACGACCTCATAGACCATGTGATGCAGGCCCGAGCCATCATCGGTGTCACCGATATACATGCCGGGGCGTTTGCGAACCGCCTCCAACCCTTTGAGAACCTTGATGGAATCTGCGCCGTATTCTTCCGGCTGCGGGGTTTGCTCTGCCATGTGTTTCTTGTCCCGGTTATTTGCGCAATATATACGCATTTCCGGGGGTATTGTCACGCAATTGCCACAAGATTTGGGGCAGGTTCAGCTCTCGGTTACCTGGCTTTCGCCACCGACCTCCGTCACCTTGAAATGCTGTGCCCGGTCCCCCAGATCCGTGAACAATTCCGGTCCGGTGCCGGTCATCCAGGCCTGCGCTTCAAGCGCGCAAATCTCATCAAAAAGCGCGGCACGGCGGCCGGCGTCGAGATGCGCCGCAACCTCGTCGAGCAGGACCAAAGGTGCTGTCCCGGTCTCTGCCCTGAGCGCGCGCGCATTGGCAAGGATCAGCGAAATCAGAAGCGCCTTCTGCTCGCCGGTGGAACATTGCTTCGCCGCGACGCCCTTGTCGCGGTAGGTCGCGGCCATGTCGGCGCGGTGCGGCCCGACAAGGGTGCGCCCCGCTGCGATGTCGCGCGAACGACTCTCGGCGAAAGCGGCTTCGAACTCGGCGGCGGTATGGCAGGGGGTTTCCACTTCAATGGCCAGATCTGCGGCGGGAAATGCGGTGGCCGCGCCGGTCTGAGCAATGGCGATGCGGCGCAGCGCCTCTTCGCGCCCGGTGACGATCCGCACGCCCGCCTCGGCCATCTGCGTCTCCAACGCGCGGTACCAGGCCGGGTCGCGCACATTGTCCTTCAACAGGCGGTTGCGCTCGCGCATAGCCTTTTCATAGGTCAGCACGGCCTCGGCATGATCGGGCAGAAAGCTGAGTGTGATCCGGTCAAGAAACCGGCGACGCCCATCCGCGCCCTCCATCCACAGTCGATCTTGCGACGGCACGAGCCAGACAATGCGCAGCAGCCGGGCGAGCGCCACCTGCGGCGCGGTCTTGTCGTCGATCTGCGTGCTGCGCGGTTGGTCAGGTTCGGCGGTCAGCGCGATGTCATGGCCAATCCCCGGCCCCGCGATCTGGGCGGTGACCTTCCAGCCGATTGCCTCGGGGCGCCGAATGATGTCTTCCGCCGCCGCGCGCCTGAGCCCGCGCCCGGGGCTTAGCAGAGACACCGCCTCCATCAGATTGGTCTTGCCCGCGCCGTTGGGCCCAAAAAGCGCCACCGGTCGTCCGTCAAGCGCCAGCCGCGCCCGCCTGTGCGAGCGAAAATGCGAAAGCGTCAGGGACGAGACGAACACCTTGCTCAACTCGCCACCCTTTCATCTTGCCAGGAAAACCTCCGCCGGAGGCATCCGTCCGCCGTCACACGCGCATCGGCATGACGACGTAGATCGCGCTCTCGTCATTGCCTTCGCGCATCAAGGTTGGCTCAGCGGGGGAAGAGAACATGAAGACGGCGTTCTCACGATCCACTTGGCTCGCGATTTCCAGCAAGTATTTGGCGTTGAACCCGATTTCCAGCTTTTCATCGCCATAGGCCACGGCCAGCTCTTCTTCGGCATTGCCTGCATCCGGGGCATTCACCGACAAGACAAGCCTGTCTTCGTCGAGCGCCATCTTTACGGCGCGCGAGCGTTCCGACGACACGGTGGCGACCCGGTCCACGGCCTTGGCGAAATCGCCCGCATCGACTTCCATCCGGCGCGTGTTGCCCATCGGGAGCACGCGCGTGTAGTCGGGGAATGTGCCGTCGATGACCTTGGAGGTCAGGGTGATATCAGGCGTGGCGAACCGGATCTTGGTCTCGGAGACGGACACGGCGATTTGCGTATCGTCATCGTCAAGCAATTTGCGCAGCTCGCCCACCGTTTTGCGCGGCACGATCACGCCGGGCATCTCGGCGGCGCCGTCGGGCAGGTCGGTATCGATCCGTGCCAGGCGGTGCCCGTCGGTGGCCACGGCGCGCAGGACCTTGCCATTGTCGCCGTCGGAGATGTGGAAATAGACACCGTTGAGGTAATAGCGCGTCTCTTCGGTCGAGATCGCGAATTTGGATTTGTCGAAGAGGCGGCGCAGCACCGGCGCGGTGGACGAAAAATTCGCCGCATATTCGGTAGAGGCCATGACCGGGAAATCTTCACGCGGCAGTGTCGCCAGTTGGAACGACGACCGGCCCGCTTCGATGGTCAGGCGGCCCGCCGCGCTATCTTCGGTCAGGTTGACCAACGCACCATCCGGCAGCTTGCGCACGATTTCATGGAAGGTCACGGCCGAGACGGTCGTGGGGGGGGCCGGCGGGCCCCGGGGCCCGGGGGGGGGGGGCCCCA
>CAZPJO010000440.1:0-2465 GCA_964586895.1 uncultured Roseicyclus sp. | reverse complement strand
GCCGACCGCCTGCCCGCCGAGCTGTCCGGCGGCATGCAAAAACGCGTCGGCCTCGCCCGCGCCATCGCCGCCGAGCCCGAGATCATCTTCTTCGACGAGCCCACCACAGGCCTCGACCCGATCATGTCCCGCGTCATCAACGCCCTGATACAGGAAATCGTGTCCGAAATGGGCGCGACCACCATCACCATCACCCATGACATGTCCTCCGTGCGCGCCATCGCCACGTCGGTCGCCATGCTCCATGCCGGTCGGATCCAATGGCACGGCCCCGTTGCAGATCTGGAAACCGCCCAAGATCCCTATCTGCAGCAGTTCATCGCCGGCGCGCCCGACGGCCCGATCAAAACCTTGCGCTAAGCCCGATGGATCCGTTGCCCGACCTCTATACCGGCGACGCGCCGTTCCAATTCAGCCCGCTCACCTGGGCGATGATCCTCGTGGGCGCGGTCGCCTTGCGGCTTTTGCCGGTTCTGATGGCGATCGGCGCGCTGGTGAAACTGCGCGCCTTTCCCGCGTTGCGCGCGCTCCATGTGCTGCTGCTTATCGAATTGGCACTTATCGCAGCACTGGCCCTCGCCGACACATTCGCCCTTGTCCCTGGCAGTTACCGCATCACCGGCCTTTGGTCGTTCCTGTGGGTCTTCGCCATCGCCTGGGCGATGGTGACCTGGGTCCGCTCGGCCTACAAGACCCGCCTGCGCCCCCGCTGGATCGACCTTGCCACACTGGCCTGCGCGGCCATCTTGATCTTCGCGTTTTCCGCGGCCCTGCTGCCCGGTGCGCTGTCGCGATGACCCCTATCGCGCTGATCGAGGCTGCGGCCACCCTGCTCTGGGTCTACGCCGGGCTTGCCTTCGCGCATTGGGCCTGGCGGAGCGCGCGCCTCGACCGCCGGGACCACATCCCCGCTGTGACCGAGCTTCTGGGCCACCTCGTCCCGGCGATGATCCTGCTCGTGCTGACGGTGCTCGCGGGCGCTCTGATCGGGCTGCCGTCCGTCGTGGCGCTCATCGCGCTGCTGTTTCCCGCGGGCCTCGCCTATGGCACCCACATGGCCCTGCACGAGGCCGAGCCTGCGCCGCCCAAACGCCACACACAGATCCGTATCGCGCTGACCCTGATCCTCGCCGCTCTGATCATCTTCCAACGCCAGATCACCTGACCCCTCATTCATCTTGCCCGAAAAACCTCGGGGGGATGGCGGCCTTTCCCACGGAAAGGGCGCCAAGGGGGGCCGCGCCCCCCCGTCTGAGCCAAAGCCGTCCCCTTGGGGGCGGTGACGCGAGGCAAAACCGTTGCGGGCAAAGCCCGCTCCTTTTTTAAAACGGCGCGGCGCACCTTCCCCTTGCGCCGTCCTCTGCGGAGCCCAAGATCAAAACCACACAGACCTCAAAGGCCCATTCCCATGCCCAAGGCCCTTATCGCCGCCAATCTCTGCCTGCTTGTTTTGTTCCCGGTGTCGTGGATCGCACCGCTGATGCGCGCCGGCCTCCTGCCGCTTTTCGGCCTGTCCGAGATCTCCATCCTGTCGGGCCTCGGCGCCCTGGCCGAGGATGGCGAATGGGTGCTCGCAGCCATCGTCGCGCTGTTTGCGCTGATCGCCCCGATGGTCAAAACCATCTGCCTGACGCTGGTCCAACTTTCCCGCGCACCCGCCCGCCTGCTCCCCACGCTGGAAATCATGGGCAAGCTTGCCATGGCCGACGTTTTCCTGATCGCGGTCTACATCACGCTGGCCAAGGGGCTTGCCGTGGGCCGCGTGGAAACCGCATGGGGCCTGTGGCTTTTCACGGCCTGTGTTCTGACGTCCCTCGTCATCTCCATGCTCACCAAACGGGCGGCCAAATCCGCCGCCTAGCCCCCTATTCCCCTCCCCCGCGCACTCCGCTACACCCGCTCCCATGGCCAAACCTGTCACCACCTTCACCTGCTCCAAATGCGGCGCGACCCACAAGAAATGGTCCGGGCGCTGCGACGATTGCGGCGAATGGAACACGATCCGCGAAGAGGCCCCGTTGGGCGCAGGGCCCGGCAAGGCCGCCCTTGGCTCGGCCAAGGGGCGCAAGCTTGCATTGAAGGATCTGCGCACCAAGGAAGCGCCGCCGCCGCGCCAATCCTCGGGCGTGAAGGAACTCGACCGGGTGTTGGGTGGCGGCCTTGTGCCCGCCTCGGCCACGCTGGTGGGCGGCGACCCCGGCATCGGCAAATCGACGCTCCTGCTGCAAGCCGCCGCCGCTTTCGCGCGCCAGGGCCTCAAGGTGGTCTACGTGTCGGGCGAGGAAGCGACCGCGCAGGTGCGCATGCGCGCCGAACGCCTTGGCCTGAGCGACAGCGCAGTGATGCTCGCCGCCGAGACCAACCTGCGCGACATCCTCACGACGCTGGAGGCCGAGGCTCCCGATCTGGCCATCATCGACTCGATCCAGACCATGTGGCTCGACACCGTCGACAGTGCGCCGGGC
>CAZPJO010000439.1:2188-2469 GCA_964586895.1 uncultured Roseicyclus sp. | reverse complement strand
CATGAAGGTCTATGACGGCGGGTCGAGCCACCTGCCGGTGAAGGTGAACCCGGCGGGCGTGATCCCGGCGATTTTCGCGTCGTCGCTTTTGCTGTTGCCGACCACGCTTACGACCTTCGGCGGAGCGGAAGGCAATGGACCGGTCATGGGCTGGATCCTTGCCAACTTCGGGCCGGGACAGCCGCTTTACCTGCTGTTCTTCGCGTCGATGATCATCTTCTTCACGTATTTCTATACGCTGAACGTATCGTTCAAGACCGAAGACGTTGCCGACAACCTAA
>CAZPJO010000439.1:1435-2178 GCA_964586895.1 uncultured Roseicyclus sp. | reverse complement strand
TATGTCGTGCGGCGTATCCTGGTTCTCGGCTCGGCCTATCTTGCGCTTGTTTGCCTCATGCCGGAAATTGTGCGGACAAACCTGTCGATTACTGCTTATTTTGGCGGCACTTCGATTCTCATCATTGTTTCGGTGGGGATGGATACGGTGCAGCAGATCCAATCGCATCTGCTGGCCCATCAATACGAAGGCCTGCTCGAAAAGTCCCAACTCCGCGGGCGCAAGAGCGGCGCCAAGAAACCGCGGAAGGGACCGGCGCGTAGATGAACATCATTCTTTTGGGCCCGCCGGGTGCGGGCAAGGGAACTCAGGCCCGCATCCTAGTGGATGGTCGTGGCATGACGCAGCTTTCGACCGGCGATATGCTGCGCGAAGCGAAGGACAGTGGCACGGAGATGGGCCTGATCGTGGCCGATGTTATGGCCAAGGGCGAGCTTGTGACTGATGAGATCGTGATCGGCCTGATCCGCGAAAAGCTTCAGGGCGGGGGCACGGGGTTCATCTTTGACGGCTTCCCCCGGACATTGGCGCAGGCCGATGCCTTGGCCGACCTGCTTGCCGAAGTTGGGCAAACCCTGGACCATGTGATCGCCATGGAAGTGAATGACGAAGAGTTGGTCAGCCGGATCACGGCACGCGCGACCTGCGGGATGTGCGGCGAGGTCTACAACGATTTCACCAAGCCGATCCCCGCCGACGGGAAATGCACGAATTGCGGTGCTTCGGCCTTCAAGCGCCGGGCC
>CAZPJO010000439.1:0-1425 GCA_964586895.1 uncultured Roseicyclus sp. | reverse complement strand
GACGCGGCTGTTGGAATATTACAAGAAGACCTCGCCTCTGATCGGGTATTACCACGCGAAAGACCAACTGCGTTGGGTCCCGGGTTTGGGCGAGATTGATTTCGTCGCCAAGGGCATTGCGGACGTTCTCGACGCTTGAGGCCAGCGGCCCGCTTTTCCAGAGAGGGCAATCCAAATGCGTTTGATCCGATGGGGATTGGGTGCCGTCGCGGTTCTTGTCGTCGGCCTTTTCATCTTTGTATTTTTCGCTGCCACATCCGAGCGCGCCGCGCCCGCGCGCACGGCGGGGTTTACGGAAGTGACGCTTTCGGTGGCCCATCGTGACACTGATTTGCCGGTGCGCGTGTGGGAACGGGCGCAGGATATCTCGGCCCTGCTCGACTTTGCGCAGGCCGGTCTGCCGCTGGGGATCTCGGCTGATCTTGAGCGGGTGGGCGCGATGGGGTTCTCCCTAGGGGGGTATGCGACGCTGGCCGTGGCGGGGGTGACGGTTTCGAAAGACAGGTTCATCGCCTATTGCGAGGCACATCCCGATGAAATCGACTGCGGCTGGATGAACGAGGGTGGTCTGGATTTCCAAGCCATAGATCGGGCGCTTTACGAGCAGGACAATCGCGACGCGCGCATCGCTGCAATTGTCGCCATCGACCCCGCCTTGCCGCGCGCGATCACCGACGCGGGCCTTGCGGCGTTGTCGGTGCCGACACGGATCATTCAATTGGGCGAGACGGAAACGTTATTCGAGGGCATGCGCTGGGGCACCTTGGCCGAAGGCGCGCCGACGATGGAGCATTTCATTATGCCGGACACGTATCACTTTGGTTTTCTGGCCGAATGCAGCCTGATGGGGCGGGTGATCATCGCCACGGCCGGGGACGACAATATATGCAGTGATGCAGGCACACGGCCGCGTGCGGATGTCCACGCAGAGATCACGCCGATTGTGGTGGATTTTCTTTCGGAGCAGTTAAATCCTTGATCCGTCCGGTTGCCCTTGACGACCTGCCGCAACATTCATAAACACCCGCACTCATACGGGAATCGCGCAGGGGTGCCTGCATCCCGAATACCTCATCTGACAAGAGCCTGGGTTGCCGATTACGCCCTGGCTTACGTTGTGAAAAAAGGGCCTGGCGTTACGGGCTCGCAACCGAAGGATATGCCACACATGGCACGTATTGCCGGGGTTAACCTCCCCACGTCCAAGCGCGTCCCGATCGCGCTCACCTACATCACCGGAATTGGTCACACCTCTGCCGCTGCGATCTGCGAAGCGGTTGGGATCGACGTGACCCGCCGTATCAATGAGCTGAGCGATGCAGAGGTTCTGCAGATCCGCGAGCACATCGACGCCAATTACTCGGTCGAGGGCGACCTGCGCCGCGAGACGCGGATGAACATCAAGCGCCTGATGGACCTTGGTTG
>CAZPJO010000438.1:0-2470 GCA_964586895.1 uncultured Roseicyclus sp. | reverse complement strand
GGGTTACGGCACGGGCGCATTGTTGGGACGGGGCGTCGAAAATGTCGAAGCGGTGCACTGGAATGAGGAGCTGGGTCTGGCCCAGGCCATGTGGGTGATCAAGTGCAACCGGATGGGGCCGTTCATCGTGGCTTCGGATCTGGATGGGAATTGCCTGTTCGAGCGTGAAAACGCGAAAATCGCGGAGAATGTCGCGCGGGTCTACGAGGGCACGAAGCCTGCGGTTCTCAAGCGCTACGGCGAAAGTGACGACCGCACCGACGAGGTGATCTAGGTCAACGCGCTGATCAGGATGCCGATCCCCATCGCAAGGCACAGCAAGATCAGGATGCGGCGAAAGCCGGTGTCGCTGAGCCTTCGGAACACGAAAATGCCGACCTGTGCCGCGAGCAATCCGCTTGGGATGGTGATCGCCAGGGCGGGCAAGGCGCCGTCATACGCACCGCGCCAATATAGCAGCACAACCGTGGTCGTCAGCATGACCATGTTGAACGGTTGCAGCACGGCGCGGGTCTCAAACTTGGTCCAGGGGCGCAGGGACATCCACATCGACGGCAGCGCGCCCGACATGCCCGCAGCCCCGCCAAGCAGCCCGCCGATGCCCCCGACGGCCGCGTCGATGACGGGTGTGCGGCGGGTGAAGGCGGGCAGGGCGCGGCGAAACGCGAAATAGCCGCCATAAAGGATCAGGAACCCGGCCACGCCAAGGCGCAGAACATCGGTATCGAGCCCGCTGAGCAGCCAGATGCCGATGGGCACCCCGACAAGGCCGGGGATCACGAAGCGCATTAGGCGTTTGGGATGGTCGAGGATGGCCGCGCGCACGACCCACAGGCCCTGAACGCCCGCCACAACCGACATCAACGCCACGATGGCGACGGCTGTCACCGGGTCGAGCACCACCAGGTAGAACCCCAGGGCAAAAAGCGCCGTGCCGGTGCCCGACAGCCCGTTGATGAAGCCACCCGCCGCCGCGCCGAGGACCAGAAAGACAATCGTTTCAAGCGTCATGCGGATCATCCAGAACGTGACGCAATGCGGCGAGGATTTCCTTGATCGCGCGCGCCTTTATCGGGTTTTCGGCATGCGCCAGCCCGACGATCCGCGCGGGCGCGTCGGGGCCGAGCGGCAGGCGCTTTACCGGAACTGCCTCGACCGGCGCGACGGCGAGGCGCGGGATGATCGACACGCCCAAATTGGCGTGCACCATGCTGGTGATGGCCTCCAACCCGTCGAGTTCCATCGTCTCGGACACCCGCAGGCCTTTGGACACGATCCAATTGTCGATCAACGTGCCGACCACCGCGTCACGGTTGAAGCGGATGTAGGGCCGCGTCGCCAGAAGGGTGAGGGGATCATCCTTAGGCTCATCGGGTGCGGTGATCAGTTCGAGCGGTTCGCGGGCGAGGTCGTGGAACACAAGCCCGGCAGGCAACAGATGCGGTTTGGAGGCGAGGGTTGCGTCAAGCTCTCCGCGTTGCACATCGGTCAGAAGCGCGCTGGTCAGGCCGGGGCG
The DNA here is from genome assembly GCA_964586895.1 of uncultured Roseicyclus sp. Classification (GTDB taxonomy): domain Bacteria; phylum Pseudomonadota; class Alphaproteobacteria; order Rhodobacterales; family Rhodobacteraceae; genus Gymnodinialimonas. The sequence continues at coordinate 954 of CAZPJO010000438.1, read as the reverse complement.
GATGTGCAGGCCGACCTGCGGAAAGCGCGCCTTGAGAATGGCCATGGCGCGCGGGGTCAGGCCCGTCAATGTGGTGCGCAGAGCGCCGAGGTTGATCGTGCCGCTCAGCCCGTCATCGGACAGGACCGAGGTGGCCAATCCGTCATATTCGGCGATCAGTCGGCGGGCGCGCGCGGCCACTTGTTGCCCGGTGGGGGTCAGGGTCGGCGTGCGGGTGGAGCGGTCGAACAGGGCGATGCCAAGGTCGTCTTCCAAAGTGCGCATCTGTTGGCTGACAGCGGCATGGGTGACGTGAACGACATCGGCCGCCGCGCTGAAGGTTTTGGTGTCCGCGACGGCGACAAAGGTTTTGAGAAGGCGAATGGTCACTTGGTAAGCCTGCCTTACGAGCGCGGGGGCCGCAAGGCGGGGACTGTAAGGAAGCCTTAAAATAAGAAAAGGCCCGCAGACATGCCGCAGGCCAGTTCCGTCTCGGGCGCGCGCCACGTCAGATCGCGAGGTATTCTTCGCGCAGTTCCTTGTTGTCGAGGACTTCTTTGGCCGACCCATCGAAGACCACGCTTCCGGTGTCGAGGATCACGGCCCGGTCCGCGAGGTTGAGTGCTGCGACGGCGTTTTGTTCCACGATGATCGTGGTGATGCCCTGTTCGCGGATGATATTGAGCGTCTTCGCGATTTCCTGCACGATAACGGGCGCCAGCCCTTCGTAAGGCTCATCGAGCAGCAGAACCTTGACGTCGCGGGCCAGCGCGCGCGCGATGGAAAGCATCTGTTGCTCGCCGCCCGAAAGCGTCACGCCCTCTTGCTTGCGCCGTTCGCCGAGGCGGGGGAACAGCTCATAAAGCCGTTCAAACGACCAGCCGATGGGCGGGGCGATCTGCGCCAGTTTCAGGTTTTCCTCCACCGTCAGGCCGGGAATGATCCGCCGGTCTTCGGGCACCAGGCCGATGCCAG
>CAZPJO010000437.1:539-2471 GCA_964586895.1 uncultured Roseicyclus sp. | reverse complement strand
TCACGACCCCCTGTACCCAAAACAGGTGCGCTACCAGACTGCGCCACGCCCCGACCGTGGCCGCGTCTTATCGGGCAAACGGGGCTTTGCGCAAGTCCCAACAAACCGGCGCGCGCACCACCGACAGCACCGCGCGCCCCGCTACTCGTCGCAGGGCCAGGCCGCGCGCCTTTGATCCATGGCGGGGTGGCGCATTTGCGTGCCTTGCGTGATGCCGAATTCCCCTGACACGCCGCCGTTCACTTCGAGAACATATTGGATATCGTCACTGCCACCGGGGATGCCCGTCCGGTCGAGGGGGATCGCGTTTTCATGGACATGACGCACCACGCCATCGGGCCCCACAAAGATCATGTCCAGCGGGATCAGCGTGTTCTCCATCCAGAAGCGCACCGTTTGGGGGCGTTCATAAACGAACAACATCCCGCTCATCCGCGGCATCTCTTCGACATGCATCAGGCCCTGCGCGCGGGACTGCGGCGTATCGGCCAGCGCCACACGGAACCGCGCCGTGCCCCAATCGCCGCGCAATTCAACGCGGGCCTCATTGCAGGCTGCATGCCCCGGCCCCCCGGTGCCAAGCACCAGAAGCATTCCGAATATCGCAAGGATGAATTTCATGGCCAGCCTCTCCGTGCGCGCGCCCCGTCTCTCGGGGCGATCCGGGCCGCAGCCCGCGCATGGGGCCTGCCCTCAGGTGTGATCCCAGGTCCGGATTTCCGCCGCCAGCTTTCCACGGGGGCCATCCACCATCTTCACGGCCACCGCTTCGCCCGGCTGCAATTCGGAAAACCCGAACCGGCGCAGCACCTCGACATGCACGAAGATATCCTCCGCACTGCCGAACGCATTGGCGAAACCGAACCCTTTCGCCTTGTCAAACCACTTCACGCGCGCCGGAACAAGGGGCACGTCGGTCACATCGGGGAGATCAAGGGCATTGTCCGCCTCGTCGGGCTCCGCCTCAGGCAGGGCCTCGATCGAGATGACTTCGGTCGCCTGCAAGCCGCGCCCCGTCTCTTGGGTGAGCAGCATGACGCGCGCGCCTTCCGACACCGAACCACGGCCGAAATTACGAAGCACATTGGCATGCAAAAGAATGTCGGGCCCACCGTTATCGGCAAGCACGAATCCGAATCCTTTATTTGCATCAAACCACTTAACGTGGCCCGCAACCGCGTCCACTTGCGGCGTCCCGTCCGCTACTTGCATAACAAGCTCCCTACTCACCGCCCATCGTGACGATGCTGCGCGCAGACACAAGCTTAAAAAGCATCGATATTACAAAGCATTACATTTTCGCGTGCGGCGAAATTGCAAATAGGTCACACCCATGTAGAGGTAACGTTAACGTCAATTGCCACAAATCGTTAACGTCTCTCAGGGATTCAAACGCTGCACATCCTATGGCGCATCCGCCTCGCTGCGGGTCCAGCGAAACCGGTCATGCAGGCGAAACGCGCCATCGGCCCAGAACTCGATTTCCAGTGGCACGATCCGAATTCCACCCCAAAACGGCGGCCGCGCCGGATCGGTTCCGTGCTGTGCCGTGACGCGCGCCACGTCAGCCATCAGTGCTGCGCGATTGTCCAATGGTTGCGACTGCCGCGACGCCCATGCGCCCAACCGGCTCTTGAGCGACCGCGACGCGTAATAGGCATCCGCCTGCGGCCCCTCTTCGCGTTCGGTCAGGCCGCGCACCCGCACCTGTCGGCGCAGCGACTTCCAATGCATCACAAACGCGACCTTGCCCGCCTGCGCGATCTCTTGCCCTTTGGCGGAGTCGTAATTTGTGTAAAACACGAAGCCCCCCTGCCCGCCGCCATGCACCTCGATCTCTTTCAAAAGCACCATGCGCGCGTTGGGCAACCCGCCTGCATCCACCGTCGATAGCGCAATGGCGTTGGGGTCATTGGGCTCTGTCGCCTCGGC
>CAZPJO010000437.1:0-529 GCA_964586895.1 uncultured Roseicyclus sp. | reverse complement strand
CCATCCCGTACAGCCATGCCGATCCCCTTTGCGGATATCCCTTCAAGCGCAGCTAGGCCCACAGCGCCGCACCGGCAAGGGGCAGGCCATCTTGAAGCCCTGCGGCCAATCGCCTACGAGAGATCACAACAACGCACGGAACGGGAAAACCACATGGGCATGATGGACGGCAAGCGCGGGCTGATCATGGGGCTCGCCAACGATAAATCCATCGCTTGGGGCATCGCCAAGGCGCTCGCAGCCGAAGGCGCGGACCTGGCCTTTTCGTATCAGGGCGACGCGCTTCTCAAACGCGTGGGCCCCTTGGCCGAACAAGTCGGCTCTTCGCTGGTCATTCCCTGCGACGTTGGCGATCCGGCCTCGCTTGACGCGCTGTTTGACACGTTGAAAGAGACCTGGGGTAGCCTTGACTTCGTCGTCCATGCCATTGGTTTCTCTGACAAAAACGAACTCCGCGGCCGCTACGTCGAAACCAGCTCGGCCAATTTCGCAATGACGATGGATATCTCTGTCTATTCCTTCACCGCCG
>CAZPJO010000436.1:0-2510 GCA_964586895.1 uncultured Roseicyclus sp. | reverse complement strand
GCGGCAAGACGGCGAGTAGGGCCACCTTGGCGCTGCGTGATTATTTGCGCTTTTCGCGCTCCGCATCGACATGGGCGCGCAGAACGGAATGCATCCGCGTCAGGTGACCTGATCCCTCCTCCTTGAAGAAGGCGATGATGTCCGGGTCGACGCGCAAATTGACCTGCTTTTTGGTGACCGGCTTTGGGTCTGCTTCGTGGTTCGGCTTGACCTTTTCGAAGGACGTATCGTCCACGGTGGGATTGGTCAAAACGAGGGGGGCTTGATCGACCTTTGGGCGGGAATCTCCCTGGCCCACAAGGCGGCGCAAAACCTCAAGCGAGGCGGTGTCGGTATCCTTCTCAGTCACGTCGCACTCCTGTTTCAGGTTTGTGATCAATCGGACCATGTTGCTGCGATTGTATACACATTGATATCAATAGAATTATCAATTGGCGTTATTTAATAAGGTGTTGGGCCATCGAATTTTCCGATGCGACCCGGGAATCATCTTTGTAGTGCACTCCCTGTATATACATATTACGTTAACAATTCAACTTAATCCCGTGACGACTCCAAATGAGAACAAAACATGAATATACTTCTACGCCATGGGATTCGCGGAACTCAGCATCACCTCAAATTTTACCTTCCTGACGGGGGGCTCTCACCCTGAAGAATATGCGCGACGCGCAGCATTTTTGGGGCTGGAGGCGATTGCGATTGCCGATGAAAACTCGGTGGCCGGTGTTGTGCGGGCCTGGTCCGAACTGGAAAAGATCAAAGCCGAGATCATGGATGCGCAACAGGCCGCCAAAGATCCTATCGGGCCACCTCGGCCTGCGCATGTGCCACCCGCGCCACGCGCACCGATCGACCATGTTCCACGCCTGCTTCCGGCCAGCCGGCTGGTGTTCTCGGACGGGATCGAGATCACCGCCCTCCCCCAGGATCGAACCGGTTGGGCAAGCCTTTGTCGGTTGCTGTCGACCGGGCGGCTGAGGGCGGAGAAAGGCAGCTGTGTATTGCGGATCGACGACCTGCTGGAGCGGCACGACGGGCTGGAATTGTTGCTACACGCTCCGGCGCGGATCACCGCACGGTGGCTTGAACAGGCAAAGCGGGTTGTGGGCCTTGCGCCCTTATTGTGCTTGTCGCCGCTTTACGACGGGCAGGATCAAAGGCGATTTGCCAACCAGACGCGGTTGGCCAAAAGCCTGGGGCTTGAGACTGTCGCCTCGGCCAGGCCGTTGATGCACCACGGCGGGCGCCGCCGCCTGACCGATATCCTGACCTGTGTGCGCCTGGGCCTTCGCGTGGAGCAACTTGGCACCGCAGCTCAGGCCAATGCAGAACAACGCCTGCGCGGACCGGAAGACATGGCGCGCATCTTCGAAGGGCACGAGGACGCGGTGGCGCGCAGCCTGCGGGTGGCCGAACGCTGCCAATTCGACATCCAGAGCCTGCGCTATGAATACCCGTCCGAGATCACCGAGAATGAAACCGCCAGCGAACGGTTGGCGCGGTTGGCGCAGGCGGGGCTGCACTGGCGCTATCCGCAGGGCATCCCGGATTACGCGCAACGGCAGATGGACCATGAACTGCGCCTGATCGGAAAGTTGGGGTATGAGCCTTATTTCCTGACGGTGCATGACATCGTGAAATTCGCCCGCTCGCGCAATATCCTGTGCCAGGGGCGCGGATCGGCGGCGAACTCGATCACCTGTTTCGCACTGGGCGTGACCAGCGTCAGCCCCGAGATCGGCACGATGGTGTTCGAGCGTTTCGTCAGCGAGGCACGCAATGAGCCGCCCGATATCGATGTCGATTTCGAACATGAGCGCCGCGAAGAGGTGATCCAGCATATCTATGAACGCTACGGCCGCCACCGCGCGGGGCTCTGCGCCACGGTGATCCATTATCGCGGAAAGCGCGCGGTGCGTGAGGTCGGCAAGGCGATGGGGTTGTCTGACGATGTCCTGTCCGCGCTGAGCAGTCAGATCTGGGGCTCATGGTCAAAAACCGCACCGGAGTTCGAAAGGCTGGCCGAGGTCGGGCTGGACCCGAACAGCCCGCGCCTGCAGCAAACCATCCGCCTGATCGCAGAGGTCATCGGCTTCCCCCGCCACCTGTCGCAGCATGTCGGCGGGTTCGTGATCACCGAGGGGCGGCTTGATGAACTGGTGCCGATTGAAAACGCCAGCATGGAGGATCGAACGGTCATCTGCTGGGACAAGGATGATATCGACGCGCTTGGCATCCTGAAGGTGGATGTTCTGGCGCTTGGAATGCTGACCTGCGTGCGCAAGGCGTTTGATTTGCTGAAAAAGCATCACCAGACCGACTATACGCTGGCGACGCTGCCGCCCGAAGATCCCGTCACCTATGATATGCTGTGCGAGGCCGACAGCCTTGGCGTGTTTCAGGTGGAAAGCCGTGCCCAGATGAACTTTCTGCCCCGGATGCGGCCCCGCTGCTTTTATGATCTGGTGATCGAGGTCGCGATTGTGCGCCCCGGCCCCATTCAGGGC
>CAZPJO010000435.1:0-2511 GCA_964586895.1 uncultured Roseicyclus sp. | reverse complement strand
GAACATCGGGGATGGTACCTATAACCACTCCGGCATTCAGGCGATCCGCGCGGCGGTCGGCACCCGCGCCGATTTGCTGTTCGGCACCCATGGCCAGTTCATCCCCGGCGGGGCGATCCGGCTTGCCAAAGCCATCGAGCCCTCAGATCCGCTCTGGTTCGAAGAACCGATCCCGCCTGACAATCTGCCCGGTCTGGCCGAGGTCGCGGCACACACGTCGATCCCCGTGGCCACCGGCGAACGCCTGACCTCGAAGGGGGAATTCGCCCTCGCGCTGCGCTATGGCGCGCGGATCCTGCAACCCGCGCTTGGCCGGGCGGGCGGCATCTGGGAGGGCAAGAAAATCGCCACACTTGCCGAAGCTGCGGGCGCGCAGCTTGCCCCGCATCTCTACGCCGGGCCGGTGGAATGGGCGGCCAATGTTCACCTCGGCGTCAGCTGCGCGAACCTTTTAATGGTCGAGGCGATCGAAACACCATTCCACGACGCCCTCGTCACCGGTCGTCCCAAGGTGGAAAACGGCTTTGTCACGGCCCCCGAGGGCCCGGGGCTGGGGATCACGCTCAACGATGATCTGGCCCGCGCGCATCGCTACACCGGGGACCGGCTGCACCTTGAGATGCAGGAGGCGCCGTGCGATTGGCAAAACGGCAATGCGTTTGCCGGGGGCAGTGCGGATTAGGCGCGCGCGCTAGCGTTCGCGCTCCTGCGCATAGCGAAGCCGGGCGATTTCCTCGTTCTTGGTTGAGGTCTTGAGCGCCTGCAACTCATCGGTCACGTAATCCAGATGTGCCGCCACCGCCGCCTTTGCAGCGGCCGGATCGCGGCTCTGGATGCCATCGTTGATGGCCCGGTGCTGCTCCAGAAGCGTGTCGCGTGTCGTGCGGTTCTTGAACATCTGCTGTCGGTTGTAGAACACGCCCTGCCGCAGCAGATCGAAACTTGCGCGCATCATATGAAGCAAGATCACATTGTGGCTGGCTTCGATAATCGCGAGGTGGAATTCCGCATCCAGTTCGGCCTCGTCCGAGGGGTTCCGCTTGCGATGGGCGATCTCCATCTTTTGCAGGATCGCGTCGATCACCTTCAGGTCGGTGTCCGAGCCATGCAGCGCGGCGCGTTCGGCGGCGATCCCTTCAAGGTCCTGCCGAAAATCGATGTAGTCGAAGATCGCATCGTCGTGTGAGCCCAGAAGGTCCACAAGCGCAGGCGAAAAGGCAGAGCCCAGAACATCGGCCACATAGATGCCCGCGCCCGCACGTGTCGCCAGAAGGCCGCGGGCCTGCAGATCGGCAACCGCTTCGCGCAGGCTGGGGCGCGACACGCCAAGCCGTTCGCTCAACTCGCGCTCGGACGGCAGCCGGTCCCCGGGGCGCAACACGCCGCGCAGGATCAGCTGTTCGACCTGCTTGACCACGGAATGGGACAGCTTCTCTGCTTCGATCCGTTGAAACGGCATTGCGCCCTCCTGAACTGGTCAAATGGTATGACCAATTGGCCGGCGCTGTCCATCGCCCTTCTGCTCCGGCGCGACTCCATTCTAACGGGGCGAGGGGCTGCCGGGGTTGATGCCTGCGGTGGTCATGTTTCTGACCAATCCAAGACACGGCACAAAAAAGGCCCGCGCACGGCGTGGCGTGGCGGGCCTTTGGGTCAATGGAACCTTGCCGTTACCGGGGGCGGATGATGACCTCCACCCGGCGGTTTTGCTGACGGCCCTCGGGGGTGAGGTTGGTGGCGATCGGATCGTCTTCGCCGCGACCCAGCGAGCGGACCCGGAAGGGCGCCACACCTGCTTCGAGCAGGACACCGGCCACCGCTTGCGCGCGACGGGTCGAGAGATCCTGATTGTAGCCGGCCGAGCCTGTATTGTCGGTATGGCCTTCGACGATGACGTCGGTGTTGGGATATTGGTTCAGGTTGCTGGCCAGCGCACGCAGATCGGTTTGCAGGCCCGCGCGAATGGCGGCGGAATCGATGTCGAACAGGATACCTTCGGGCATCGTCACGATCAATTCAGAGCCGGTGTTCTCGATCAGGATCTGGTTGTTGTTGAGCGAGCCGCGCAGGTCTTGTGCCTGCCGGTCGAGCGCGTTGCCGATGGCCCCGCCCGCCGCAGCACCCACCGCAGCGCCCAGGATCGCGTTGCGCCCCTGGTTGTCGTCATCCGCCGTGGCGCCCAGAAAGCCGCCCAGAATACCGCCGATCACGGCACCGTCGCGGGTGCGGTTGGCGTTCGGGTCGGCGGTCAGCGGCGTGTTGCTGACGCAGCCGGTCAGCGCGAGGGCTGCCGCGCTGGCGAGAAGAATGGGTTTGATGTGATATGTCATGTCTTGCCTTGCCTTTGTTTGCTTTGTCCCCGTTTCCCGTGGGGCTTTGGCGCGCATCATAGCGAACCGCACGCGGCGCGATAAGGGGGAAAGCGCGGGTGTGCGGGCCATGAGCGATGCGGTGCCCAGGGGAAGCTCATGGGGGCCTCAAGCGGGTGGCTCAGGGCGCGCCGTCCTCGGT
>CAZPJO010000434.1:0-2514 GCA_964586895.1 uncultured Roseicyclus sp. | reverse complement strand
CGCCCGCATGGGGCAGGTCCTCCAACGCGGCCTTGCGGTAGCCCGGCGTGAAGATCAACGTCGCCACCCCGGCGCGCGCACCCGTCTCGGCATCGACCTCGCTGTCGCCCACAAAAAGCGCGGGCCCTTCGCCCAGATCATCAAGCGCCGCAAACAACGGCGCCGGGTCCGGCTTGCGCACGGGCAAGCTGTCGCCGCCGTAAATCGCATCGAAAAACCGGCTCAGGTCGAAATGCGCCAGAGCCGCCTGCGTCGGCGCAATCGGCTTGTTGGTGCAAATCCCCAACACATGCCCGCCGCCGCGCAACGCCTGCAACGCCGCAACCACGCCGGGATACACCTCCGTGCGGTGCACCGCGCCCTCATAGGCGTCCAGAAACCGCGCCAAAAGCCCCGCCTGCGTGCGCTCCGGCAGGCCGCGCGCGTGCCGCATCCGCTCCACGAACATTGCCGCCCCCGAACCGACATAGCCGCGCGCCTCCGCCACCTCCATCCGCGCCACACCGGTCCCCTCAAGCGCCACGTTGCCCGCAAGGCAAATATCCGGCGCGCTGTCCAAAAGCGTGCCGTCGAGATCAAATACGATACGTGCCATCTTGCCCGTCCCCCCGTCGCTCGTCACACTCACCCCATGACCGAGCCATCCAACCTTGCGCCCCTGCGGGACGACCTGCCCTATCACACGCCCCTCGGGCCCGACAATCTGCGCGGCCTGGGCATTCCCGCGCCGTGGACCTTTGGCCTCGCCGACCGGGTGCGCTTTGGCGAGCTTGACGCCATCGGACACGTCAACCACACCGCCTATCTGCGCTGGTTCGAAAGCTTCCGCCTGCCGTTTCTCAAGGCCCGCCACGTAACCGATTACGGGCCCGAATCGCCGCGCCTTGTCCTGAAACAGGTCGATTGCACCTATCTTGCCGAGATGGGGCTGGGGCAGGATTACATCGTCACCGGTCGCGTCAGCCGATTTCGCAACACATCCTTCACGATGGAGTTCGCCGTCTGGCGGCCCGCTTGCCAACCCGAAGAAAAAACGCAGGAAACCGCGCGCGGATCGTGCATCGTGGTCCTGCTCAACCGCGATGCGCCGGGCCGCTATCCGATCCCGGATGCAGGCCGCGCCGCATTCCTTCACCACGACGGTGCCACAGCCGACGCCTAGATCCCGCCCGCCGCCTTCACCGCCGCCACCAGCGCGCGCGTCGATCCGTCCTTGCCCGACCCGTCCGAGGCCCCCGTCAACACCGGCTCCAGCGCCAGGGCCAGTTCCTTGCCCAATTCCACGCCCCATTGGTCGAAGGAATTGAGGCCCAAAATCACCCCCTCCACGAACACCCGGTGTTCGTAAAGCGCGATGATCTGGCCCAACACAAACGGCGTCAGCTGGTCGTAAAGCAGCGTCGTTGACGGGCGGTTGCCCGGGAACACACGGTGCGCGGCCTGCCGCTCCAATTCCGCGCCCTCAAGACCCTTCGCCGCCATCAATGCGCGCGCCTCGTCCATCGACCGGCCCCGCATCAGCGCCTCCGATTGCGCCAGGCAATTGGCCACCAGAAGCCGGTGATGATGCGCCAGTTCCCGCTCATGGCCCCGCGCGGCCAGCAGGAATTCGCACGGGATCACCCGCGTGCCCTGATGGATCAGTTGATAGAACGCGTGCTGCCCGTTGGTGCCCGGCTCGCCCCAGACCACGGGGCCGGAATGGCGCGGCAACGCGGTGCCATTCATCGCGACGGATTTGCCGTTGCTCTCCATCTCCAGCTGCTGAAGGTAGGCGGGCAGACGGCTCAGCCGGTTGTCATAGGGCAGCACCGCGCGCGTCGCGTGTCCCTGCACCTGGTTGTGCCACAACCCCACAAGGGCCAGCAGAACCGGCAGGTTATCGGCCAGGTCGGCCTCTTGAAAATGGCGGTCCATCGCGTGGCCACCGGCCAGGAATTGCGTGAACGCGTCGCGGCCCACGGCGATCATGATGCCAAGCCCGATCGGCCCCCACAGCGAATAGCGCCCGCCGACCCAATCCTCGAACCCGAAAACGCGGGTCCCGGGAATGCCGAAGGCCGCCGCCTTGTCGGTGGCCGAACTCAGTGCGGCGAATTGCGTGGCCGGATCCGCGACCGATTTGGCCATCCAATCGCGCGCGGTCTGCGCGTTGGTCATGGTCTCGATCGTGGTGAATGTCTTTGAGGCGATGACGACCAAAGTTGTTTTAGGATCAAGCCCTTGCAAGGCGTCGTTGATGTCGGCCCCGTCCACGTTCGACACATAATGCAGCCGTGGCCCATCGTGATACGGCGCCAGCGCCAGCGTCGCCATCGCAGGCCCGAGGTCCGAGCCGCCGATGCCGATGTTGATCACATCCGTGAACCGCCCGCCCGCGCCCGCAAAGGCGCCGCTGCGCACCGCTTCGGCAAACTCCAGGCACCGCGCGCGGGTGTCGAGCACCGCGGCCATCACATCTGCGCCGTCGACCATGATCGGCCCGCGCTCTGCCCGCAGCGCGGTGTGCAGGAC
>CAZPJO010000433.1:0-2521 GCA_964586895.1 uncultured Roseicyclus sp. | reverse complement strand
TGGCGCTTTACATGTTGCAGGGATATTTCCGGGGCTTGCCCGCGGAGGTCGAAGAGGCGGGGTTGATGGATGGGCTCAACCGGTTGCAGGTGATCTGGAAGATCACGCTGCCGCTTTCGTTGCCGGCGATGGTGTCGGTCTCGCTTTATGTGTTCATGATCGCGTGGAACGAGTTCCTGTTGGCGTTCATGCTGCTGGATGATCCGCAGATCTTTACCCTGACGCGGGGGATCGCATCGCTCAATTCCTCGGAAGTGCCGCGCCAGCATTTGATGGCGGGGGCGGTGATCGCAACGGTGCCGGTGATGGTGCTGTTTCTGGGGTTGGAGAAATTCATGACCAAGGGCCTGACGGCGGGGAGTGTCAAAGGATGAAAGACATGGATGGTATCGACACCGGGCCGCTGGATGAAGAGGCGCGCCGGATCCTGCGCCTGAACGACAAGGGCGGGTACACGGTGCCCACGGCGGGGCTTTATCCGTATCAGTGGAACTGGGACAGCGCGTTTGCCGCGATCGGGTTTGCGACGTTCGACATCGACCGCGCCTGGGCCGAATTGGAGACGCTGTTCGCCGGGCAATGGGACAACGGGATGGTGCCGCATATCCTGTTTCATGCGGTCGATGACGGGTATTTTCCCGGGCCGGATGTCTGGGGCACGCAAGGGGCCGTGGGGCGCGGGGCGCAGGCCTTGCCCTCGTCGGGGATCAGTCAGCCACCGGTGGCGGCGTCCCTGGCGTGGACGGTCTTCGGGATGGACCGGGTGGCGGGGGAGGCGCGGTTGGCAGCACTTTACCCGAAGCTTGTGGCCTTCCACCGCTGGATCATGGCGGCGCGGGCAGAGAGCGGGGCGGTGTGCATCACCCACCCATGGGAAGCGGGCCGGGACAATGCGCCCGATTGGGACGAGGCGATGGCCGGGATCAACCCGGTAGGGGTGAAGCCCTACACGCGGCGCGACACGGGCCACGTGGATGCCAAGATGCGGCCAACGCAGGCCGATTACGACCGCTACATATGGTTGGTGCAATTCGGGCGGGACCGCGATTGGGACGACGCGAAGATCGCCGCAGACAGCCCGTTCCGTGTGGCCGATCCGACGATGACGTTCATTCTGTTGCGGGCCAATCGGGATTTGGCCGAGGCGCTTGGGCAGCCGAGGGATGAGATCGACGGCTGGATCGGGGTGCTGGAGGAGGGCGCGCGGAGCCTGTGGAACCCGGCGACGCAAAGCTACGAGGGGCGCAACCTGCGCAGCGGCAATTTCGCGGGCTCGGTCAGCAATGCGGGCTTCCTGTGCTGGTGGGCGGGCCTGGGCGATGAGGCGGTGCGCGCCACGCTTGACGGCGTGCTCGACCGCAGCCGCTATGCGCTTCCCAGCTATGATCCGGCAGGCCCGGAGTTCGATCATCTGCGCTATTGGCGCGGGCCGGTCTGGGCGATCATGAACTACATGGCGGCCAAGGGGATGGCCGATGCGGGGTTGGAGGCGCAGGCCGAGCGCATCCGGCGCGATACCGCACGCCTGATCGCGGAGCGCGGTTTTGCGGAATATTTCTCGCCGACCGATGGCACGCCTGCGGGCGGGGGCACGTTTACATGGACGGCGGCGGTCTGGCTTGCCTGGGCCTCGCCGTCGGCCAAGGGGGTGTGAGCGATGGGTGCGATTGAACTCAAAGCAGTCGAGAAATGGTATGGCGACGCGCAGGTCATCAAGGGTGTGGATCTGGTGGTGGAGGATGGCGAGTTCGTCATCTTCGTGGGGCCGTCGGGCTGCGGGAAGTCGACCTTGTTAAGGATGATCGCGGGGCTGGAAGAGACCTCGCGCGGGCAGGTTATGATCGACGGGCGCGATGCCACCGCCGAGCCGCCAAGCAAGCGCGGCCTTGCGATGGTGTTCCAGAGTTACGCGCTTTATCCGCATATGTCGGTGGCCGAGAACATGGGGTTTTCGTTGAAAACGGCGGGGGCGTCGAAGGCCGAACAGCAAGAAAAGGTGGCCGAGGCCGCGCGCGCGCTGCGGTTGGAAGAGTATCTGGAACGGCGGCCCAAGGATCTGTCTGGCGGGCAACGGCAGCGGGTGGCGATTGGCCGGTCGATTGTGCGGGACCCGACGGCGTTTTTGTTCGATGAACCCTTGTCGAACCTTGACGCCGCGCTGCGGGTCGAGATGCGATATGAGATCGCGAAACTGCACCAGCAACTCAAGGCCAGCATGGTTTACGTGACCCATGATCAGGTGGAGGCGATGACGCTGGCCGACCGGATTGTGGTCTTGTCGGCGGGGCGGATCGAGCAGGTCGGCTCGCCCAAGCAGCTTTATGACCATCCCGACAATCTGTTCGTGGCGCAGTTCATCGGCTCGCCGAAAATGAACGTAATCGAGCTGCCGTGTGAGGGTTTGCGATTGAGCGGCGCGCCGGGCGGGGCCGCGCATTTGGGCGTCCGGCCCGAGGCGATTGGCTTGGGCGCGCCTGGGGACGGAGCCTTGGACGGGACGGTGGACGTGGCCGAATATCTG
>CAZPJO010000432.1:2258-2538 GCA_964586895.1 uncultured Roseicyclus sp. | reverse complement strand
GCCTATGGCGTGGCGATTTCCGATGCGGATCTGCAGGCCGAGGCCATTGAATGGCAGGCCACGCGCGGGTCCCGCTCGGGGCGGGTGGCGTGGCAGTTTTTCACCGATCTGGCGGGGCGGCGGGGCGTGGTCCTGGGCTAGGCTATTAGGCTTGGCGGACGCGCCGCGCGCGCTCCTCCGGCCTTGCGGCCGTCCTCGCAGGTGTTGTGGGGCAGGTGGTGCGGGGTCTGGGCGCAGACACGTCCGCAGACAGGTGGCTGGCAGTGCGGGGGCCGTGCCG
>CAZPJO010000432.1:781-2248 GCA_964586895.1 uncultured Roseicyclus sp. | reverse complement strand
TTTTCCGGGCGTAGGTGGGCTTAGCGTGTTGCCGCGCGGATCGCCTGGAGCATCGCGTCGGTTTCGGGATCGGATTCGGGGCCAGTTTCGCGGGTATCGGAGCCGGTGGCGTGGGCGGGCGCGGTGCGTGGGGTCGCGCGCGGGGACATGGTGCGATCGTGCGCGGTGTCCGGGGCGGGTTTCGGCGTTTGTGATGGTGTCGCCTCAGCCGGGCTCGGTGCGGTGGATTTGGGACTCAGATGGGCGTTTTGCGCGGCTTCCATGACGGTCAGGGCGCGCTTGTCCATCAGGCGGTGCCAGGCGGAGGGCATCGTGGCGATCATCGCCATCACGGGCATAGAGAACGGCAGAAGCGGGACCTGTGCGCTCGGGGAGAGGGTGTCGTAGGGCCGGTCGGGGTGCAGGTGGTGTTCGGAATGGGCGGGCGCGTTCATCATCAGGTAGGAGGAGAAGCCCTGCGGCGCGTTCCACGAATGGTGGGCGGCGACGGGCTCCAGGCGGCCATTGGGCAGGATCAGGCGTTGCAGGCCGTAGTGTTGCACGTAGTCCGACATCAGGATTTGCGCGCCGGTGAGGGCGCCCAGACCGATCAGCACGAGCAGGCCACAGACGCCCGCGCTGGTTGTGATAACGATTGCCGTGAGCAGAGCGCCGCCGAGCCAGAGCCAATAGGGGTTGGTGATATGGTTCGGCCCACGGCCTTTGCGGTCCAGGCGGTCGACCTCTTCTACGAGGCCGGCCTCGAACGTGCCACGCCAGGCCCGGGGAAGGTAGGCCCAGAAGCTTTCGCCGGGCAAAGGGGTGCTTGGGTCCTGCTCGGTTCCGACATGGCGGTGGTGCACCAGGCGATGGGCCGAGACGTGGTGGCCGAAGCCCAGTGTTGTGTAGACGGCGGCACCAAGGCCGCGCATCAGGGCCGGTTTACGATGGATCAACTCGTGCGCGTTCGGGTGGCTGACCTGTCCGAAGAAGCTTGCCGTGGCGAGAAACAGCGCGAGGCTTTGGCCGAAGGTCAAGTCGGCGGACGCGAGCGCGTTGCAGGTGGAGATCAGCACCAGCAGGTGGCCGAGGCCGAGGCCGATGGAGAGCGTTTCGGGCCATGGCAGGACGTCGACTTCGACATCGGTGGCGAGCGGCGGTGTGGCGACCGGTGGGGCCAGCAATTTGTCGGCCAGTGCTGCGACGAGTGTCAGCCAGGCCAGTGCTATCCAGGCAAACCCGCCCCAGGCCGTGCCCGCCAGGATCAGCAGGGCCAGAGGCGGCAGGGTGATGGCGGCGTAGCGAACGATGACGGGCATCGGAGGGGTCCTTTGGTCGTGTCGTGGAGCGCGCAGCTGCGATTAGCAGGGCATTCGGGCAAAACAATGGCGGTTTGCGCGGCTCTTTCCAAGCGCGCCCGGGGGTATTAGGTGGGTTGGGTCAGGCCAAAGGTGGGTTCTCATGTCCTTTTTCCGGAAATTGAAGGAT